>NZ_JBEHWS010000029.1:0-16798 GCF_040239565.1 Fulvimarina thalattae | reverse complement strand
ATACGACACCGAGAAAATGCCTCGGCTTCGTCACGCCTCTCCAAGCCATGCTCAAAGAACTTGGCAAAGACGTCCAAATCCGCTTCTCATGATCACGTTGCACTTCATGCTGGAATCCACCGGATGCAGTCTTTGACTGGTGATCTTTCGTCCAGCATTGCGGTGCTCGCTCTGCTTCTTCTTCCGCTCGTTCTCGCCGCTTTTGGCCGAGACGCGAAACGGGGAAACCGGGCGGCGGAGTTCGCCCTCAATCAAGGGCGCAACGGTCCGCTCGCGACCTTTGCCGGCGCGTTGAGCGGCAATATCGGCATCGGCAGCTTCGTCGCGCTGTATCTCTTCACAGCCGAAAGCCCGGTGCTCGGCTTTTCGATCGCGCTCGCCTATTCGCTGGGCCTTGTCCTCTGCGCAGCGCTTGCGGGCACCATCCGCAAAGTGGCGGGCGAGCGCGGCACGGTCGGCCTCATCGATCTCGTCGCGATGAGCGAGGGGCGCACCGGGCGTCGGATCGTCTTTGCCTGCTTCGCCTTCGTCTTCGTCCTCAGATCGGCGATCCAGCTCGCAGCGCTTGGTCTTCTGACCGCTCCGTTTCTCGGCGGGGATGTGACCGTTGCCGTCATCGCATCGGGACTATTGATCGCGCTCTATCTCCTGATCGGCGGCTACCGGGCGGCCGTCGAAACGGACATCGTGCAGGCTGGCGTCATCATCCTCGCCATGGCGATCTGCATGGCGGGCCTGCCGAGCCTTGCAGCACCTGAGCGGCCCTTCTTCGCCTTCGGCGAATACCGGCCCGCGCTCCTCGCCGGGGTCTGGCTGTTCATCCCCTGGAGCGCGGTGCTCGCCGTCGACAACTGGCAACGCATCACGCTCGCGCGCTCCGATAGCGTAGCGCAGGTGAGCTATCTCGCCGCCGCGCTCGTCTGTGGGCTGCTTTTCTGGGGCATGGCCTATGCCGGCTATGCCGCGCCCCCCGGAACCGACGTCTTCGAGACCTATGCCCGGCTCGCACCGGCGGCAATGCCGTGGATCGCGACGGTGATGTTCGTCGCCTGCATCATGTCCTCGATCGACACCTTCATCATGGCGCTCGTCGTCGGCGGCAATCGCGATGCCGGGATCAGCGCGATGCGCGGCATGATCCTTGTCCTCACTGGCCTTGCGACCGCCGCCGCGATCCTCTTCGGCGATCTTCTCTCGACGGTCGTCGCCGCATTCAACAGCCTTGCCGTCTTCCTGCCGGCGGCGCTCGGCGCGCTTTTCCTGCGCGCACCCGGTCGCTTCGCGGCGCCGATCTCGATGAGCCTCGGGCTTTTCGCGGCGATCGCCTTTACCTTCGTCGACGTGAATTCCGCATCCCTCGTCGGCTTTTGCTTCGCCGCTCTCAGCTACGGGCTGATGAGCCGGCTTCCGCAAGGCGGCGCACCTCATTCATCCAGATGATGCGGGGACTTCCGCGGGCATGACATCCTCGGTCTTAAAACGACCAAGGAGGATGGAGAATGATGCGATTTGGACGATGGATCAGCGCGGGACTGGCCTGCGGCCTGATAGGAGGCCCCGCCGCTGCGAAGGATCCGGTGGCCGACCTGCCGAACCTGCCGGATGTGCGAACCATCATCGAGAACATCAAGGACGAGGCCTGTGCAACGGAAAAGGGAGACCAACCCGAAGACACGTGGTCGAACCATGCCTGCGATCTCGGCAATGGCTGGATCCTGACCTTCTCGTTCGGCGACGGGCGTGGGATCGTCGATCTGAAACGCGCCAATGCCGAGTCGCCGATCCTAGAAATGCCTTGGAACGGCTTCGTCGTGCGTCATCCTCCGATCGGCCTCCTGGAGGGCGACATGGAAGACGGCCCGACAGCCTTTGCTGTGACGTTCCTTGAAAATTCTGAATGGCTCTCTCTCGAAGGCCTCCATGCCGGCCCCGACGGTGCGTGCTTCGTCTCGAAGGGCGAGATGAGCGTCGAGGCCTTTCTCGCCAGACTCCACGCTCCGTGCAAGGACGACGAAAGCGCTCCCGAGCCCCGGCGGGCGAGCATCGGGGAAGCCCCCTACCGGATCGTCGAGACGACGCTCAGCCGGCAGACCTGCGCGCCGATTTTCGGCTCTGCCGACCCGCGCCGATGGCTCTGCACGACGGCTCCGGGCGTCGACCTCACTCTGAGCGAACTTAATTCGCGTGCGGCGGTTCGCATCGGGGATTCATCGAACCGATCGGCGGAGAGCGCCGTCGATCTCGGTGCCGATGGATCGCTCGCGTTCGAAGGGACGATCGCATGGTTCATCTATGACGGCGGCATGGAGGGCGGCCCGGCGGACAATCCGCCGGAAGCTGCGATCCTGACCGTGCGAGGTGAGGGAAAGCCCTCGTTCCTTGCAGCGCGTCGCAATCGGGAGGACGGCTTCAAGCCCCTCGACCAGACCCGAAGCTTCGACGAAGCCCTTCGCCTGATCGGTGCCGAGAAGGCGAAATAGCGCCCGTTCAGAACGGCAGGATGCGCCCGCGTTCGTGATCGACGAAGCGAGCCATTAGCGCAATGTTGGTCGCAACGCCGAAGGTCTCGCGCGCTTCGCTGAGATAGCGGTCGGCGCTGCGGCGGCCGATGCCGAGAGTTTCGCAGATCTCGTCCATGGGCACGTCCTCTTGAAGAAGGCGCAGGATCGCAGCGCTGTTCGGCGAAAGGGGTGCGGAGGCCGGGGTGAGTGCCACATGGGCGTTTCGCAGCGCCATCACCGATTGATAGAGTGCCGGCTGAACCCGGATCACATGGGCGGGAAAGGCGGCCCGGTCGATCCCGTCGAAGAGGACGGAACTGACGATCCGGTCCCGGCATTCGAGACCGGGCAGGACGAAGATGATGCCGCGCACCATGCCGGCCTCGATAAAGGTGCGGTTCTGGCGCAGGACCGCCTCGGGCAGCATCACGCTCATCTCCGAATCCGCGACGAGCTCGATATCCAGCGGCAGCGGATCCCACGACGAGAAGGCGTGACGCGCCGCGAAGTTCTGCTCGATCGGCAGACTCATGTCGTATTCGACGTTCGGCGGGAAATTCCAGCGCGTCGCGAAGTGCCGGATCGTCCTGTCGTCCTCCAGCCTCAGATGCGACCAGACGAGATAGCGGGCGGAAAAGCGCGGGATCAAGGCGGCGAACCGATCGAAGAGTTCGGGAAAGGTCGCAAGGCCGGCGAGATCGGCGGAGGTGACCGGGTGCGGCTCGCCGCCGGTCTCGCCATCGGCGGCGCTCGGCGGCGCGGCGAGCTCGATCGCCATGCCGAGGGGCGCTGCCGGCGAGCGCGGCTCGGGACGGGTGAGGCGCGAGCAGAGGAGGGTGAGTTCGGCGAGCGTGTTTCCGCCCAGCTTGTCCTTCAGGCTGCGGATATATTTGTCGGCGCTGCTCTGGGTGATGGCGAGCGCTTCCATCAACCCGGCACGACCACGGCCCTGGCCGAGAATGGCCGCTGCCTGTCTTTCGCGCTGTGTCAGGCTTTTCTTCTGCATGGTCAGCTCATTGCCGATGAGCATCGTCAGTCGTTCCTCGGATTATACGCCCGGTTGCGATGGCGAGCCAATCGTCCGCCCGTTGCGGGTTGCGCGGGAGATGGGCGGGGCCTCGCTGGTGTCTTCGCCGATCGGCTCCTTGAGCCATCTCCTTTGGGAAGGCTAGAGGACGTCGCGCGCCTCTGGCGTCATCCATTTGAACGATGCGCGATCGCAAGCGGCAGCGCAATCTGGCCCGGCAAACCAGCCAGGACCTTTAATACATGTCGCTTGTCACCCGTTCTCTTCTCGCACTCGCTCTCAACCTGTGCGCCGCGCAAAGCCTCGCCGAGCCGGTGGATCTCGAGAGCGTGGCGGACGTCTATGTGCGGACGAATGGAGCGCCGCCGCAGATCGGCTGCTGGGTGGATTCGACGCTCGTCACGGCAGACGGCCTTTTGCTCGACAAGCGTGCTCCCGTGGGCGAGCCGATGCCGGCCTCCAGCGCCTTTGCCTGCCGAGAGAGCGGCGATGCCACCGTTTGCCTTCAAGGCTCGATGAACCCGGCCACAGGAGGCTTCTCGCTTGCGGACCTTTCCCAAAGCGACGGCCCGCGCCTGTTGACCGCTTCGCCAGATGGGGGGCTGCGTCTCTGCGCGGCAGGTGGCGGAAGCTGCACGGACTATCGGCGCTGCCCGAAGGATCAGGCTTCTGCCATGCCCGGCGTCACAGACGCCAAACGGCGTGCCGGCCCGAAGACGATCGAGATCAACGAGACGCTCTTCGCCGGCCTTCCCACCGCCTCGAATTCGGCGGGCGAAGAGGCGGCAGCGTTCGGCTCGGGGTCCATCCAGCCGGATATCTACGGCCTCGTTCCGCTCAATTTGCTGGGCGAGGGCGGTGCGGCCGATCCGGGCCTCGTCCAAAGCTTCTGCGCGTCGCCCTTTCTCGTTTCGCAGAACAGCATTCTCGCGACTACCTTGCGGCGCGGCGAGGAGCTCGCCGTGCGTTCGCTCGTCCAGTGCAGCGTTGTGGATGGAACGCTCGCCTGCCGCGACACCGGACGCGAGCGTTCCGGCGGCTATTTCCTGCGGCCGGAAGCGGCCAAGCCGCGCTTCGTCATGAGGGCGGGCGGGGCCGATCCCGTGCTCTGCAACCCTCAGGACCCTTCCAATAAGCAGTTTTGCCACGCGCTTCTTTCCTGCCCCGGCTCTCTCGGTGAAACGCCGATCGCCAATCTCGACGGCACGACGCTCATGCAGTTCGTGGTGCAGCCCCCGGAAATTCGCCCATGAGCGCGACGGCGCAGGACGAGGGGACCGTCTGGGACCCCTTCGTCGGGACACGGCCCTATGTTCGCGAGGCGGCGGAGCGCCCGGTCGTTCGCTTCAAGATTCCCGATTGGGTGAAGCGGCTGTTTCTCTATGCGATGCTGCTCGGTCTCGTGATCGTCCTCGCTTCGTTCGTGTTCCAGAATCTCGTCTGGATCGGCGTCGGTCTCCTGTTCGGCGGTGTCGGCATGTCGATCCTGCTCGACAGCCTCGGCAAGCCCGAGGCGATGCGGCGCTGGCTCTATGCCGAGATCGCCAAGCGCACCGGCTGGGCCCATCGCCATGTCGATCTCGACAAGGCCGGAGACGGCAAGGGCAGCGCCAATAAGCCAGCCTCGCTCACCGAAGCGCTGAAGGAAGCCAAGCGTCGCAAGGAGGGCGAACCCGCTCCATCCGTTCTCGAAGCCTATGCCGAGCACCCGCTGCTCGCTGGCCCCTATTCCACCGTGCCGGAACTCTTAAAGCCCCATCTCGGCCAGCCGCTGCCGATCCGACTTCAGGCGCTTTACTGGGGCGAGACGCGCGAGGCGATCCCGTTCTGGCTCGGGGCTGAGATCATGGACACCGATCTCACCTTCGCGGCCTCCGCCCTCCGCAACGACCGCTTCGGCAATTCGAACCGCACGGGGCGGATCCTAGCAATGCTTGCCGCCTACCAGCTCGATCGCGACACCGGCATCCGCGCGAAACTCCTCGCCGAGAATTTCACGGGCGATAGCTGGAGCGACTTCAAGACCGAATCGACCGCCTTCAACGATGCCTTCGATATTTCCGTCGCGCCCCGGCCGGACAGCCCGCTGGGCGAGGTGGAGATGCGCCTCCAACAGGCACTGACACCAGCGACCCAGACCGCGCTCCTCGATCTGAAGGAGCGCTCTCGCATCCAGGTCGTCATCGACGGGCCGGTCGTCTTCGTCGCCGGCTACGAGGTCGTCTCGACCAGCAATCCGGATGCGCTTGCCGATCATCTCACCGAAGTCGTCGAGACCTTCGCCGGGCTCGTCACAGGCTTCAAGCGCTACGTTGAATAGGACCTAATGGCATGGCCGCCCTCGCATTCATCCTCCCCGTTCTCCTCCTCGGCGGGATCGTCGGGGTCTACATCATCCTCTTCAACGGATTGCGCCGGGCTGAAACGCGGGTCGAGCAAAGCTGGGCTGGCGTCGAGGTGCAGCTGAAGCGCCGGCACGATCTGGTACCTACACTCGTCCAATCCGTGCGCCGCGCGCTCGATCATGAGGAGACGATCTTTCGGCAGGTGACCGAGGCGCGTCAGAAGGCTGTCGAGGCGTTGGCTGGCCACGATCCGGAGACGATGGCGAAGGCCGAGTCCCTCCTCGGCAGCGCCCTGCGCGGCCTCACCGCCTGGAGCGAGGACAATCCGGAGATCACCAGCACTGAGAATGTCGCCATCCTGCAGCGCCAGCTGGAGGAGACCGAAGACCAGATCTCCGCCGCGCGCCGCCTGCACAACGGCAATGTCCAGGACCTAAACCAGCGCATCGTCACCTTCCCCGGTAATCTCGTCGCCTCGCTCCACTCCATCACCCGCGCCAAGCCCTTCGAGATGAACGCTGGAGAACGGATTTCCGCCTCGCAGCGGCCGGTCATCGAATTCTGATCGGCAATGGAAGACGGCCCCGCGCTCCGGCGCATCATCCCCACCCTCGACGAGACAATCGAGCCGTCTGAAGCCCCGGCCGCGGCCGGGCGGCGGAGAGATCGGCGCTGGCCGGCGATCTTCAGCCTCCTTGCCGCCGTCATGGGCATGATGATCGGGTTCAATCTGCTGATCGCCTGGGGGAGAGCTGTCCTTCATCTTCGGAGCACGGTCCCCGATTACATCCCTATTCTGGCGGTCTTCACGGCGATCACAGGCTTCCTCTTCTGGAAGGTCGTCGTCGCCATGCAGCGCCGCGCCGTCGAACAGGGGCGGGTGCGCTGCGCCAGCCACCACGTGCGCGGGATCATCGAGAATTTCGTCGAACTCGACCGGCGCACCATCAAACAATCCGGACCGGACAGGACCGAGATCGACTATCGCCTCGATCTCCACCTCATCGATCCGCCGTTCGCTGGCTTCAAGGCGTCGACGAAATGGACCTCTCGCCGAGGGACGGCGCCGCGGCCCGGCTCCGTCGAGGACCTTCTGGTCGGGACGCGCGAAAGTGAAGACGGCGAGCCGAGGCCGCTGGTCCACGGCCTCCTGTCGGATTTCAGGGAATCCTACGGGGGCGCGTTTCCTTTCTTCGTCTTCATCGGTCTGATCGCCCTCGGCATGTCGATCGCGGTTCAGCATTTCGCGGTCTTTCCGTGAAAGCCGGTGAGACCATCACCCGCTGGGACCCGTTCGAGGGCGAGATCGTGCTGCCGGCTGGACCGGCGGACCTTCCACCCCCCGTCCGCCGGATGTCGTATCCGGTTGCACAACCGGAATTCATGTTGGCGGCGGGCTTTTCAACGATCGGCTTCAGCCTGATCTTCTACGGGAAAGGCCAGATCGTTTCCTCCGTGCTCATCGGGCTCGTGGGATTTATGGTCAGCATACTCGCGCTAACACGCATTCTCCTGGCCCGAGGGCGGGCCAAACGCGATGCCGCCGAACAGTCGCTCGACATCGATGCCCCCTCGATCGCCCGTCTCTTCACTCTTACGGCCAATCGAGAGGGCTGGTCGGCCCGTCCCGGCTTCGGCAGCCTGCGCATTGCCCGGCTCTGCGCCTTTGCCCCGGAGATCGGACCGTTCGCGCCCCGGCAGAGCGCCGGGCTGAGGCCCGACGACATGGCGGTCGAGCTCTGGGGCGAGGGCGCGGACGGACGGGCCTTCTGGCTTGCCGCAACGGAGGGCGGCTGGCGCACCGTCCGCCGGCGCACCGAGACCGGCGGCTTTTCCGAACTCTATCAGGAGGGCGCCTTCCGCGTGGTGACGGCCCTTGCGATCGAGCGGCGCTCGGGCATGCGGATCGCCCTCAAGCCGGAATGTCATCGTCCCGCCGACGACATCGATCTCGATTCGGTCGAGTTCAACGACCTCTTCACGGTCCGTCTCGGCAGTTCAGGCAAGATTGCCCCGGCCGACGGAAGCGAAGCCGATCTCCGGCTCGAAGTGTTCCGCACCCTCAGCCCCGCCGTCCTTTCCCGTCTCGTCGACCTCGGCGAATCCGCCGGCACGACCGTCATCATCGACGACGGCGTGATGATCGCCGCCACCATCCTTCCAAGGCGGGAGGATGCGAAAGCCGTCGCCCGGGAGATTTACGATTTCGTGGAACTGATCGGCGCGATCGGCAGTCTTTTGCGCGCATCATCCCCTCAAAAAAAGCGCTCATATCATCAGGATGAATGATGCCGGCTTCGAAAGGCCGGCTCATGGTTCTCCCAAGGGGCTTTTCGATGCTCGATACCAAAAGGGAGAATGCACAATGAAACGAGGAATTGCCGCCGCACGCGTCACCGCAGCCGTGCTTATGTCCATGGCGCTCGCCGCGCCGTCCGTTGCCAGCGCCCAGAACACGTTCGAGGGCTGCGGCTGGTATGCGATCTTCGCCTGCTCGAAGTCCCAGTCGGTCGCCCGGCGCGCCGCCGGCAACGGATTCCTGACGATCCGCACCAACGACTATCCGAACTTCCGCAACGGGTTCTGGTGCGCGGTCGACGGGCCGTTCGATCGCGGCACGGCCCTTTCGCTCGCCAACAGCGCCAAGCGCGACGGCATCCGCGACGCCTATGCCAAGCGCGCTTGCTAGTCAGCACGAAAGGAACCGACGATGACATTGATCCGAACACTCCTTGCCGGTGCGGCATTGGCACTCGGCGTCGCGGGCCTTGCCGGCTTAGCGCCAGAGGCGAAGGCGCAGGGCTGCGATACCGCGACCTACGATCACAACGGCTCGCGCATGCTGATCCATGCCTGCGGCAGTGGCGGCTTCACCATCGAATACGACCGCCCGCGCCAGGGGCTTGCAGCGCAAGGAGTGCGTCCCGGCACTGTGCTCTTCCAGGGCTCGTTCTGGGAATCCGGCGGGCCGAACCTCCGCCGCGTGCGCGGCACGGCCCATCTCTTCAAACGCGGCTGCAATCCAGCCGGCTACGAAGTGGACGGCTACTGGATGGAGGACAACACCCTCGAAATGAGCGGGCGCGCGCCGATCCGCAAAAACGGATGCAGCATCTCCGGCACCCGGAACGACGACCTTCTCTTCACGCCATACTGACGTGTCCATCGCAAAGAACCGGCGGTCCGGCCTTCGCGAGGCCGGGCCGTCCAGCCTGAAGACCACAGGATATTCGCCGATGAAATCCCTCCTGAAACGCAGCCTGCCGGCTTTTCTCCTGTTTTTGCCCCTGTCGCTTGGCACGATCCGGGATGCAGGGGCGCAGACGCTCGGTGAGGGGGATTATCTGTCCGACCCAACGGGCTGGACCTTCATACACGCGGAGCCGGCGCCGTTTGATCTGAAACACGTCCAGGACCGAGCGACCCTCGTCGCGATCCACGTGCCGATCGCGAGAGACAATGGCAGCGTTGCCGCGCCCGGTGAGCCGCAGAACTGTTTCACCGGGACGGAGCCGGATCTGCGCGAAAGCCTCGTCGCCTGGGCGTCCTTGCGCGAAGTGATGCGCTATGTCGGGGTGCCCGGGCTCATTATATCCGGACCTGAATGTGTCGCGGTGCGCGCCGCCCTTCAGGCGAGCTGGGCGACCACCGGCGATCCGACCTTTACCGACGGACCTGACGAAGTCGTCGCGGTGCGCACCGAACCGCTCCTTGCCGCTCCCGGCGGCTCGGGCGGTCGGGAGGCGGCCCTGCGCGAAACCGCAAAATCGGTATTCTCGACGCCGAACGGCGACACGGAACGCCCCTGGACCTTCTACGTCCTCAGCGCCGAATCCGCCTCCGCCATTCTCGACGGCAACCGCATCGCCCCCGGAGAAACGGCTGTCCTTGGCTTTGCCGACCGCAGTCTCATCGGCGTCTTTTCTGTTGTTCTGCCCGACGGCAGCGACTGAAGCGATCGAACGGGATTCATATCATTCATTTGAACGAGGCGAGCCACGGCAGCGTCCCGTAGCGTCTGGTCCGTTGTGGAGAAAAGTGCAGTTTCCAATGAAACACGGCTATTGGCTCTCTCTCGTCTTCGTGATGCTGACCGGCAGTGGGGGTGCTCTTGCGCAGAGCGGCGAAGCTGTCTCCTTCCGCGTCGCGGCCTCGGAGGCTGGCACGCAAGCCGTAATTGCGCTTCAGAACGGTTCTCAATGGGTGTTTCCCAACCGAATGCCGAACTCTCCAGAAGAGAGAATCAGCGTGTTCGTAGAGGAAGGCGGGATGCGGATCGGGGACCGGCTCTACCGCCAGTCCGATCTGACCCTCGACGATTTTGCATTATTGTTGCCGGAATTTCCTCGGGGAATGAACCATTTTCCGATCGGCGCACCGCTCGCGCCCAATCCGGTCCTGCGGCTCGCCTCTCAATATCCAGATGTGTTCGAGAGGAAAATTTTCTTCTTCATGGACGATCGCCTGGGGCTTCGAGACATGAGGATCCTTTTGCCCGTTGGTGCCTCCCTGATCCAGATCCGTTGGGAAGAAATCTGGATCAATTCGCAAAGAACCCTCGACGATGAGCTGTTCGTTGTCGTCAGACTGCTGACACCCGTTGGAGGTGCGATCGATCTCTCCGATGTGCTCTTGCCAACGGATGTGATCGAAACCTGCGCGATCGCCTCGAAGTCGCGCACTGCGGATGCCATCAGAAATCATCTGGATTGTCTCGCCAATCTTGATCCTGACAATGATAGCGACGGAGACGATTTGGCAAATACCGGCAGAGAGGGACATCCTGCGGGAGCCGGGGGCGGCGGTACCGCCGTCGACATCAGCCGTCCGCCGACACTCGACGAGCTCGTCAACCTCATTCTCCAATGCATCGAGCGCCGGGCGCTGTGTCCCGATTTCCTCGACGGCTATGCCACCGCCGAATTTTTCGAAAGCGCCGGTGCGCAGACAAAGCGAAGCTTCGCCGAGGCGGTGGCGCGTAGGCATCTGGAGACCAAGGGATGACCGGACGAAGGAGGAAAACCCGAACCCTTTCAACAAAAAGCTCGCCGATCGCCCCATGGGCCGCTTCGATCCTGGTTTCTCTCTCGCTTCTATCGAGCCTTCCCGCGAAAGCTCAGGGCGAAAATACCGACCTCTACGGCTATCGGATCGGGCCGAAGACGGCGGTTGAAATTCGGCTCGACGCACCCCTACCGCGCGGAGACAGACAGGCGAGACTGCGGCTCGCAACCTCCAGTCTGGCCGATTGCCGCAGAACCTTTCCGTTGAAAAGCGTGTTCTACGATCTCTGCCTCGAAGCTTTCAGCGACGAGGACATGATGGTTTCGGCGAACTTCCTCGTCAATCCAATCGGCGGGACCATCACCTTCGAAGGGCTCCACAAGCCGGGCCGTGGCGATGACGCCCCGGCTTTCTTTGCACGGGTCCTGCGCGCTTCGAATGGTTCGATCGTCGGGGTCGCGGTTCAGACGACGCCGAACGAGGCCGCCGAGCCCGCGGCCTTCGTCGACACGGCGGAAGAGTTCAGAAGCACCTTGTACGCGATCGGTGTTGAGGCCCTAATCAGACGATCGCAGCAAGGCGGGGCCGGCGCCATGGCCAGCGATCCATCAGACCCATCCCCATCGCGGCGCGAAAGCGACCCCCCCGCGCTCGCCGAGACCGGATTACCGTCGCTCCACTGGAAGCTCCCCCAAAAGGACCTGCCCGAAGTCGGGATCGAGTATGAACAGAGCCTGCGCCGCACAGCATTGGGCTATGAGGGGCGGGGGATCTTCTGGTTCCGCTACGATACGCAGAATATCACCGGCTTCTGCCCGCAAACCCCTGCCATGCTGAAGATCTGCGAGAACGCGCAGAAAGCGGGCGTCCGGGATTATCGCCTCAGTCTTACAGAAACCGTCGCGGACAACGGCTTTAGAATGCGGGGCACGGCCGTTCCGGCAACCGGCAACATGACGGTTGCCTTCGAAATGGCCTCCGGGCCGGCGATCGGCCCGCTTTTCAAAGCCAATGGCTGGTATGTACGCTTTCGCGAGAACGGCGAGTTTCCCAAGGCGTGGCTCGAAGTGCGCCCGCTTGCTCGCGCCGCCTTCACGCCGCAGGAGGTGCGTGCACAGGGAACGTGGCGACGCGCGCCGGAGGCCGTGACCGAACCCGAATTCGGCGCGGTGACGCTCACTCGCTTCGGCAGCGGCATGACGGCTCGGCTCGAAATCTCCGAGCGCAGACCCGAGGCGGGTCGCGCGGCGGCCCTTACCGTCACCCCCGCGGGCAATGGTGAATGCGGGCGCGACATGCCGGTAAACGATGAATGGCAGCGCGTGTGCGAGAATGCGGAAAAGTCCGGCTCGATCACCCTCAGGGCACCGCTCGAATGGAGAGAGGGCGGCGATACGGCGCTCTATCTCGGCTATGTCGAGACGCCCGGCTGGAAACATTTGCGAATGGTCCTCCGCAATTTCGAGCAATCGCGCGCAATGCTCGGCCTCGTCGACAGAGGGAGCGCGCTGCGGACCGAGATCCTGGCCGAGTTCAGCGAAAGCGACGCGATCACGCCACCAGCGGCCAGCGGTGGAGGCGGTACGTACTTGCCGTCTTCCGATGGACGGACGGACGATGTGTGCGATGCATTCTTTTCCGCGCTCGATGAGATCAGAACGAGCCCCGCCAGTCAGGAGGCGCGTCGTACGCTGATGCTAAACGGCTACTGGTCCGGCATCGTGCCACGAGAGGAAGACCAGTGTCGAAGAGCCGCACGGCTTCTTGCGGAAGCGGGAATCGAGGTATTTGCCGGGCTCTGAAGGATGGAATTCCCATAGAGCCTGTAGGGCCTACTTGATATAAGCTAAGTAGCGCCGGAGCCGTTCGTCGGAGGCGAATGCATCCGCGCCGAAGGTCATTCGAGATAGGTCTTCAGCCGGACGAGGTCGTCGGCGATCAGGGTCAGCTTCGAATGCCATTCCTCTGCAGCATTCGTCAGCTTCGCCTCGTCCTCGGTCATGAGCGCCGTGATGGAAAGCCGGACGAAGGCGATCTCGTCGCGGATCGCGATCTCCGCACCGTACCGCTCGAAGAGGTCGATCAGAAGGCTCTGCGCCGCAGGCGTGAACACCCTGTAAAGGGCCGTCTCGTCGCCATTGTTCTGCGAGCCCCTGTCATGGGAGATCGTGTAGAGCTGGTTGAAGGTCGCGCTGTCCAGCTTGGCATCGTCGCCTTCGATATAGGGAAACGCGGCCCGTAGATGGGCGTGAACGCCGGTCTTCCGGGCGAGCGGGAAGGCGAAGATCGGATAGAGCGTCGCCACATCGGCACGGCGGTCCACCCCTCTCGACATGAGCGGATTGCGCAGGTCGCCCTTCATGGCTGCGATGCCCGTCCAGAAAGGCACCTCGCGATGCTGCCAGCGGAAGACCGCCTGAACAGGGAGCGGCACGGCGACGACCGGACTTGGCATCACCATCGCCGTCAGATCGGTTTCCAACGGATAGATACGGCGATCGACCAGATAAATCATCCGGTCGCCGTCGACACTTCTTGAAAAGCTCCGCCCATTAAGATCCGCGATCTGCCGGTCGCTGAGCAGGGCCCGGCGACCCTTTCGGCGCAGCGCCGCTTCCGCCGCCTGGCGCATCCGCACCGTTGGCCTGCCGTTCTCTATGAGGTCTTGAGGCAGCTGCCAGCATGTCGGCGGCTGGATAAGCGCGAGCCCCCACTGTTCGATCCCGGCCGTCTGCGCTGCGACTTTGTGAAGGGCATTGATCGTATCGCGGCGCGGATCCCCAATCGGGATTTCGTCGGGATCGAGGTCCAAGGCTATCCAGAAGCCAGATGCGAAGACGAGGACGAAACCGATCCAGTTCAGGATTTCGATCCCGAAGAACGGCAGCGCTATCCACGCGAGAAGGCCGAAGACGCCGATCGCGCCCGCGACCTTGTGCTTGCGCTCCCAGCGCCCGAGGGGATGAGGGCGAAATGGATCGCGGCCATCGGGCACGCTGTCCTCGAAAGGGTCCCATCGCCTGGATTCCATCCATCCTGTCCCGCGCTCGTTCGACCGTGCGGAGCGTTATCAGCCGTCGGCGCGAGCAAGATCACTCATATGGATGAGGCGCGGACTGGAAGCATTGGTCCATTGTCTTGATCCGACTGATACGAACCGGATGGCCAGTGCATGACGAACCGCCTCCTTCCCCTTTTGGTTGCCGCCTTCGCAGGCTTTTCAGCCCCGGCTGCGATGGCTTCTCCCTGCGTAATCGAAGTGAACCTCATCTCGCCGACCGCGCCCATCGGCAAGCATGCAACTGCGAAAGCGGACCCGACGCACGTTCAGCTGACGGTGGAACCACGACGCGGTTCGGGCCGCACAATTTACAAACCTGTCTCCGACAATAACGGGGCGCCCGGCAGCGGCGCCTATCGGCAAGTCGTCTTTCACGTGGCGGGAAAGCCGGTCTGCTCTCGATCCGATATCTACTCGATCTCGGCGATCTGCGATTCATCGACATGGAAAGATGCAGACGGCTCGGCAGGCGGCTTCTCGGACTCCCAATCGGCCCAGCTTCGATTTTCCACGTGGAGTTTGACCAGAGCGACCGCGAACACCCAGCTCTGCGCGCAATGACGGGAGTGAAGACAATGCAGTGGAAAGCAATTCTCACACCCGCGACGATTGTACTGGCAGCCTCGCTGCCGTGCCTGCCGGCAAAAGCCCAGTCGGTTGACACGATGGTCGTCTTCGACGGATCGAATTCCATGTGGGGCCAGATCGATGGTCGCGCCAAGATAGAGATCGCGCGCGAGACCTTGTCGTCGGTGCTGTCGGAAACGAAGCGCGACATGCAGATCGGTCTCATCGCCTATGGCCATCGCGAGCGCGGCATGTGCTCGGACATCGAAACGCTGGTTCCTGTCAGTCCTGCCAGTCAGTCGATCCCAAGGATCATTACGGCGACCGATCGGATCACGCCGCGCGGAAAAACGCCGCTGTCGAATGCCGTGCGCATGGCGGCAGAGGAGCTGCGCTACACCGAGAACGCGGCGACGGTGGTTCTCGTCACGGACGGTATCGAGACCTGCAACGCCGATCCGTGCGCCCTGGCCTCTGAACTCGAAAGCGCCGGCATCGACTTCACCGCGCATGTGATCGGCTTCGGGTTAAGTGCGGAAGAAAGCCGGCAGGTGCAGTGCCTCGCCGACAATACCGGCGGGCTTTACCTTCGCGCAGATGATGCCGGCGCACTGAAGAACGCGCTGAACCAGACAGTGAACGCCGAGATCACGCCGAGCGATGAGAATTTCGAGCCTGAGAACGCAGGTCTGCGAGACGTCCATTTTATTTTCCGCGATACACCGGGAGGCGAGATTCTGGGTGCGCGAAATCTGGAAGTACGGATCGAGAAAGACACAGGCGAAACGCTTCCCGAAGAGGCCTCGTTCAGCCTGAACTATCCGGAAACGAAGCGGCGCTCCGCGGAGGCAAAACTCGAGCCCGGGCAATATCAGGTGTTGATCCGCCGCCTCAATCAGGGACGTGGGAGCTATCAGATCCGCTATTCCTTTGATGTACCTGCCGGCGACGAAACGCATCTGATCGAGGCGAGCCTCTCAGCCGGCCTCATCATCAATGCGTTTCTCAATCCCCAAACACCGCTCGATACTACGAACCCTCCGTTGGGCGGCGTCAAGAACGACAAGGCGTGGGCCTACTTCAGTGTGTTTCCGGTCACTGATGGAGAGATCGCCGAAACTCCTATCGTAAAGGAAGCTTGGAGCGATCTTGAGATCGCGCTCCCCGCCGGAACCTATCTGATCCGTGGAAACATCGACCGTTTCGTAACGGCGGAACAGATCGTCCAGGTCGAACCCGGTGAACCAACCGAGGTTGATTTTTCCTTCGACGTGACGCGTGTTTTTATCGATGCACGCGACGAGACGGGCTTCCCCGTCGAAAAACAGACGGTCTATTGGTACGAAACGCTGCCCGATGGTCGAAACTGGTGGCGCGGCGGTCGCGGGTCCGGAAAAGGCCAGCCGATCCCATTCTACGCACCAACGGGGACCTGGCATGTCGACGCGGGGGGTGAAGGCGCAGGCGAGCGACGAAGTCAGTTCGTTGTCAAAGTCCCCGGCACCTACGAAGACATCCGTCTCCAGATTGGCGCAGGCGAGCGGCTGACAGACGCCGAAAAGGCGATTTTCACGTCGCCGGACTATAAGGGTTGTGAGGAGATCATCGCCGTCAAATACGATGGATGCCTCGTCAAGAAGGCAGTCTTGCCTGGCAGCGTAGCGACTACAGACCCCGAGGACAGTTCCGGTTCGAAAAACATGAACCAAGAACAGTCTTCACAGCCGGCCCCCTCGCCCGCAACCGACCTGTCGGAAGAGGGCGAGTCAGGCTCCCCGCCGAGCGACAGGCACGCGGCTTCGACCGAGGCATTGGACGACCGATCGTCCAACTTTCTCGAAGGGCTCAGCGGCACCGATTACGTGTTTGTCGATAGCGAGCTGACCCCTTTGGCGCATGTGGTTCTCCCGAACAATGGGTCCGGTCGAGCGGGGCGTGTCGCAACTTTGGTCATGAGACGCGGGATAACAATCTCGCTTGAAACTTTCAGACTTTGTTAACTTTTTGGAGCCCGAAGATCTGCGCGAGGAGATCGTTCTGGCTGTGAACGGTCCACTCTCCGGCGAAGCCGAAGCCCTTCTTCAGCCAGAGCATCGCCTCGAACCCCTTGATCGTTAGCCGGGCCGTGTTGAACGAACGGAAACCGCCGATCCTCGGCATGGCCTTCTTAACCCGGAAGTGGTCGCTCTCGATCCCCTGCTGGAGATGCTTCGTGACATGATGGACGGGATCGGGCGGCAACAGCCGATCCTCAACAGCTGATCGGATCGCGACCGGAAACGGTCCTGCGCCA
>NZ_JBEHWS010000028.1:0-18057 GCF_040239565.1 Fulvimarina thalattae | reverse complement strand
CAGCGCCTTGGAAAGTGGCTTCCTGAAGACCTCCCACGGAACGAGCGCGTTCAGCTTCTCGAGCGGATCGCCGGCCTCGCTCAGGCGGCCATACCGCTCGTCGACATCCCAAAACCCAGGCTGACCACGCATCCCATCCTCCCGATCTCGATCAGGCGGATGGAATCATAGAACGCGGAGAAAAGGGAGGTTTTTAGAGGCGTCCAGTTCGGCATGAAGCGCTTCGGTCAGAAGCTTCACCTCGGCCTTCGACGCACCGTACATGCTCTGGCCGGGAAACGGGATGAAACCGCCCATCGATGCAACATTGATAATGTGCGCCGACGGCCTGGCCTGCAAATGCGGCAGGAACGCCTTGACCATGTTGACGGTGCCCATGAGGTTCACCGAGAGCATGCGATCGATGACGTCGAACTCGAGTTCGGAGAATGTCACGATCGGCTGGATGATACCTGCGTTGGTGATCAGGCCATCAACGCCATGATGGTGCCGCATGATCTCGTCCGGCAAGGCAAACACCGCCTCGGGATCGGCGACATTGCAGATTTGCAGGCTCAGCGCGTCGCCAGCTGGGGCAAGTCCTACGGTTTTTCTTCGAGACCCTCCCGCCGCAGGTCGACAGCGGCCACGGCCACGGCCGCGCCCCGCCGCAGCAATCCAAGGGCGAGTTCACGGCCGCTGTCGCTGCCGGCGCCGGTGACGACGATCTTATTTCCTTGAGCTTCACGGGCGCTCCCTACGCTCGACGCACAAACTCATCGGAAAGGATCGTAGCCGGCGATCAGTTGCGTCGAGTGAAAGACCAGCCCTTTACGCGGGTGTCCGTCAATTCAGCGTTCGCCTGCCCTTTTGCGGCATGTCTAGCGAGAAGGCCGGCACCTCCACCGTGAAGCGCGCACCGTCGCTGTCGCGCATGCCGTAATGGCCCTGCATGATGCCCGATGGAGTCGGAAGCGGGCATCCCGACGTATAGGTATAGCTGTCTCCGGGCGCGATCACCGGCTGATCCCCGACGACGCCGGGGCCCGCCACCTCCTGCACGTTCCCCTTCTCATCGGTTATCCGCCAGTATCGATCGATAAGCTGCACCGTCTCCTCGCCGAGATTTTCGATCGAGATCGTATAGGCCCAGACATAGCGGCCCTCGCTCGGCTCGGATTGCTCCGCCAGGAAGGTCGGCGTGACGGAAACGAGAATGTCGTCTGTTCGCAGCTGATACATTGGTTCGCTCGTTCGAGGCGAGGTTTGAGGTGGGTGCTGAACCCTCGCAGATAGGGGCTTCGAGTTATCTGGCGAGCGCCGCCGTTTTCAGTGCGTTCTAGGCGGAAAAGCAACGGATGACGCCCGGATCATGCTGAGCTAGTTTGCGGCCGACGTTACTCGCCGGATCCCTCTGCCCGCCATGTTCGACACACGTCTGCGCAAATGGATCGATCCACTCATCGATCGCCTTGCGAAAAAGCTGGTTGCGTTTGGCGCGACGGCCAACGCGATCACGATCGCAGGCCTTGCGATCGGTCTCGTCTCGGCAGGATTGATCGCCACGGAGCACTATCTTGCCGGTCTGATCGTCGGAGGAATCTCCCGCCTCTGCGACGGGCTCGACGGGGCCGTCGCCCGGCTCACGCGAAAGACCGATTTCGGCGGCATGCTCGATATCGTCCTCGATTTCGTGTTCTACGGCGCCATTCCGCTAGCCTTCGTCATCGCCGATCCCGGACAGAACGCCATGGCGGGCGCGGTCCTGCTTCTCGCGTTCTATGCGAACGGCGGCAGCGTGCTCGCGCTGGCGCTGATGCTGGAGAAGCAGGGCAAGGCCGACGAGACAGCGCGTGACGGCAAGGCACTCGCCTTCACGGAGGGGCTCATGGAGGGAACGGAAACCTTTGTTTTCTTTGCCCTGTTCTGCCTGTTTCCCGACTTCTTCCCGGTCCTCGCCTGGCTGTTCTCGATCATGACCGCCCTCACCTTTCTCGCCCGGCTTTTCCGCGCCAGGCGGACGCTTGACTGAGACCGCGCCCAAGTGCCGCAAAACCAACATCAATTGATCGGAGCTTCCCGCGATTGACCACCGGGACCGATCATATGATGCGCCTGACTCTGCCTTCTCTCCTGCTTCTTCTCACATTGCCGGGCTGGAGCCTTGCCCAAGAGCGAAGCGACGAGGTGCCCCGTCCCGAGGCCCGGCCTGATGAAGCCGCCGAGAGCACCGAAGCGCTGGACCCCGCGCCTGCCCGCGAGACCATGTCCCCGGCATCCGTCAACGAGGCGAACAGCCGAGCGGCGGGCGATGCGGAAGACACAGAAGACGAACCGAGCGAAAGCCGCAGCCCGGAGGCAGATGAAGCAGCCGAGAGCTCGACCGTTGCGCCGTCGAAAATAACGGAGACACCTGCACCGGCGGAAGAACCGGTCTCTTCAGCTTCCGGCTCTTCAGGCAATGACATTGCACCGGACGAGCCACCAACCCGACGTTCAGCCGACACGGTCGAAGACACCTCGAAGCCGACCGATCAGTCCGCCTCCGAAGCCGTCGAGCCTGATACCGTGCCGCTTCCGGAAGCCCGGCCAGAGGAAGCCGAGCCCGCTCGCAGTGCTCCGCCTCCTTCGCCCGACGCCTCAAGCTCCGACGCGCCCTCGCCGCGCGACGCTCTGCCCAGCCCATCGCAAGCCACGCTGAAATCGGTCACCCCGGCGGCATCCGTTCGCGCCGCCGCCGCGCTCCTCGCCTCCGAGTCCTGCGAGGAACGCCTCACTGAACTTGGCGTCACCTTCGAGACCGGCAAATCAATCAACACCGGAAGCTGTGGCGTCCTGCGACCGCTCTCTGTCTCGGAACTCTCGAGCGGCATCGCGGTCAGGACCGAGACCCAGATGTGGTGCCCCGTCGCCGACGCCCTTGAGACCTGGGTCACATCAGCCGTCGAGCCTGCCGCGGAAAAGCATTTTCCGGATCGCACATTCGCCGGTATTTCCCGCATCTCCACCTATGTCTGCCGCAATCGCGGCTCCGGCGAGAAGATTTCGGAACATGCCCGGGGCGCTGCGATCGATATCGGCGCCTTTGTCTTCGAGGATGGAGAAGTCCCGGTCTCGGAAGCCGACCCGCTATCGCCGGAGGGCAAGTTCCTCAAAGACGTCCGCGAAGCCGCCTGCGGCCCGTTCACAACCGTGCTGGGACCCGGCACCGATGCCGATCACGCAAAGCATTTCCACTTCGATCTCGCGGCTCGGTCGAACGGACCCTATTGCCGCTAGAATCAGTGGCGGCGACACGCGATCCGGGCATTTCTTTTTTCACCGGATCGGCAGTTTCGCGTTTGCTCGGAAGCCTTGTTTTCCAAGGCAGAGCTGCAAGAGCAAAGGTTGATTTTTCGTAAAAACCAGCGGTCGCAGCGCCTGTTTTTTGTGCATAGGTCCTATGCAATCTTTGCGTTGGCGTGCGCGAAATCCGGAGATTAGATGCCCAACCAGAAGGCAGTCAACTGCTCATTCGGCAAGCACACGGCTAAGGACAACGGCGATGTGGTTCAATCATAAGACAGTCATCTTCGGTGGCGGGAAGGCCACCGCTCAGAACAAAGCAAATTCGGGAAACCGTTCGCGGCAGACCCGCGATCTCGACAAGGATCAGCTTGCCGACATCGGAATCGACTCGAACGCGGCTGAGTCGCGCGTCGCAGCCGTCATGAACAAGTTCGTCTACGAGACCCGTTTCACCGGATATCGCGGCGAAGTGGTCGCCTGAGACCCACTATTTCCGGGCCTTTGAAGCAAAATTCCATCGGCCCGGAATTTTCCTGTCATCAGGGGTTCACATTCGCTGAACCCTCGCATAGATAGGGCTCACCGAACGCGACGAAGAAGACGCGGTTCGGAATTGGCGCGGGGTGGAGCAGTCCGGTAGCTCGTCAGGCTCATAACCTGAAGGTCAGAGGTTCAAATCCTCTCCCCGCAACCAATTTTCTTCCAAACATATTTTTACGACGTTGAGTTGGCCGGGCGTATAGTCCCTCGCCGGCTTCTTTTGTGGCTGTTCTGAAGTCTCTCGAGCGGCCTTCAAAACATCGCGCCATATGTCGGCTCGACGCGGACGCGGCGCATCAATGTTCCCGTCTTCGATCCTCCAGAACGTCAGCAGAGCGTCTTGCGATAGCCCGCCTCGACATCAGATTGTTCGACGCTCTCGACGGAGACGCGCGAGTGGTCGCGTATAATCTCGTTCAGCGTGGCAACGGGCCTGGACTGCGGCCAGGATTCGGGGTTCCACAGACCGGCCCTCATGGGCGCCTTCCCACAATGGATGAAGATCTCCTCGGCGGTGATCCGAAGAACCGTCTTCGGCGGACGTCCTCGCACGCTGAAGCGCTCGCGGATATCGGGATCGTCGAGGATTTCAGCCAAGCCGTTGACGCGCATCATCTCGCTGACAGTTTGTATCATCAGGACGACGGCGACCTTCGGGTGAGCCAGGATATTGAGAAGTCCGTCGATCCGGTTGTTGCCGGGCCGGTCGGGTATCTGCATCGTGGTGTCCGACTCGATCTCGACGAAGCCGGCCGGATCGCCCTTGGGCGAAGTGTCGAGATTCGTTCCGTCAGAAGTGGCAAGCACCAGAAACGTCGCCCGCTCGACAAAGCTTCGGCAATGCGCGTCGAAAGCGGTGATCACCTTCGCCGCCGCCCGCGGAGAAACATCGCCATAGAGCTCGCGCAGTTTGTCCGGCGTCATTTGTCGTCCCTCATCGGCTCGTCTCCTGCCGCCATCCTCGAACCAAAAGTCTGGCGCGGATGGCATAAACGCCGCCCCACGGCGACTTCGTCAAGATTCGAACAATGCGTCCGACCTCAAACGCGGACATCCAGGAAAATCGCGCGATGATCCGAGGCCGCTCCAGCCTGCGCGTCGGTCCCGCAATCGATGATCTCGACGGTCGGCGAAGCGTAGAAGCGGTCGAGCGGAGCGATCGGGACCCGCTCGGGCCAGGTTCGCGGCTTGTGCGTGTTCGGCAGCATGCCCGACAGCGTGGAATGCACCCAGCCCTTCGGAAGCCACTCGTTCAGATCGCCACAAAGAACCGTCGGCAAGCCTGGCGCTTCGTCGAGGTGATCGCGTATCGCCCTCGCCTGCTTCAACCGCGTGGTCGGCAGAAGCGCGAAATGAGTGCCGATCACCCGGAGCGTCGTTCTTCCGAGATCTATCTCAGCGTCAATCGCCTTCCGGTTCTCGATATCCGGTCCCGGCAGGTCGACGACCTTGGAATTGAGAATGGGAAAGCGCGACCAGAGAAGATTGCCGATATCGTCGCTCGGCCAATCCGCGGTCCGCGCTTCCACCATATGGTTTGTCTTTTCGTCCGTCGCGCGCGGAAGTCGTTCCCAAAGCCCGTTTGTGAAAAACTCGAACGCCCCGGCGGAACGGCCGAACATCGTCCGCCCATCCACTTCCTGAAGGATCAGGATGTCCGGCGCCATCCGCTCAATCTCGGCCATGGTCCGTTCGGGGTTGGGACGGCGCCGGCGGCCGATCGCACCATGAATATTCCAGGAGACGATGCGCGTCGTGCGCGGCGCCCTGTCAGGCTGGCTCATGCACCGCTGCCTGAGCCCAGCCGTCGGCCTTGTCGAGTTCGTCCCGCATCCGCGTCACGGTGAGGCCGGCATCGGGCTCGCAATTGTCGCGAGTCAGAAGCTCGCCGCGTTTGACCGGCTTCAGCACCTTCGAATGCTCGGCAAGCCCCAGCGGCAAGGCGTGTTTCTCCCGGCCATGCTCCCACGTCATCGAGAAGCCGCGATACTGCGTCTCGCCGATCTTGCCGAGCGTCTCGCCTGGTTGAAGATCGCGCTTGGCGACCGCGCCGCATTCGGCAACGGGGCGATCGACGGGGATCATGTCCGGCTCGCGGCGCATCACCGCGCGGATCGCCGAGAGCGGCGTTTCGAGACTGGTCAGATGGAACGGCCGGATCAGCCCGAAGCACGGACCTGTTCCAACCTTCAGGTCTGCCATCCGCTCGATCGCCCGGGGATGGCGTGGCTTGACGATGCAAAAGACGCCCGGCGCCACACCCTTACCGATCGTGTAATCGACGCACCCGGCCTTCGAGAGAATGCCGCCGTCTTCTTTCGTCGCCAGTATTTGGCCCAGCGTATCGGCGGTTGCTTCCGGCCCATGCATGCCGGGAACATCCGGCACGAGCCCGGTGCAATTGGCGATCGCTGTCATCTCCACCATTGTCTTCGAGCCGTCGATGAACTCGACCAGCATACGGGCGTTCATGTCCCGCGCACGCGCCTCGTCTTCGTATTCTTCGGGCACGGCATCGTGGCGCAGCGGATTGTTCTTGCCCTTGCCGGCGGCGATCACCTCCATGCCGAGCGTCTGAGCGAACGAGATGAGTTCCAGCGTCGAAGCCGGCTCGTCCCCGGCCGATCCCGTATAGACGACGCCCGCCTCTTTGGCTTTCCGGGCAAGCAGCCGTCCGACGGTGATGTCGGCTTCTACGTTCAGCATCACGATATGCTTGCCGTTGCGTATCGCCGCGAGCGCAAGCCGCGTTCCGATTTCGGGACTACCGGTCGCATCAACGATGACGTCGACCCGGCCAGCTGCACAAAGGCTCTCGATATCGTTCGTGATCCCGATCCTGCCACGCTCGATTGCCGCGTCGATCTTGTCGGGCGTCTCCGCCAGGACGCCATGCTCCTTGTCGAAGCCGGCGACGGCGATCGCCTCCATGGGCCGCTTCGGCGAATTCGCCGCGATCGCGCCCACCCGGCAGCCGACCATCAGTGCGGTCTGGACGACGATATCGGTTCCCATCTGTCCCGCGCCGGCGAGTCCAATCGTAATCGGTCCGTTCGCATCGGCGTAGGCGGCAAGTTCGGCGGCAAAGCCGACCCGATCGATCATGAATTCAGTCCCTGAACTCTAAGAATGGACATCGCTTACCTTACCTCCCTCGACGCTTCTTCGGCACCGTTCTCGATGCTCGTCTTCTCTCCCGCCTCTGGTGTCGGCATCGCTTCTAGCGCCACGCGATCACCGCGGCCCGATCCGAAAACCGTGGCGAAGATCAATCTCAGATCCTCGCCGAAACTTTGCTCGCGGGCATAGGCTCCGTCGATCTGCGCCAGCCGCTCCGGCTCCGACATGTCTATGCCCGCTACCTGCGCCCGCCCCGTGATCCCCGGGCGCACGTCGAAGGCTCCGTGGCTCTCGCGCGCCGTGATCAGCATTGTCTGCATCGGCAGGCAGGGTCGCGGCCCCACGAGACTCATATCGCCTTTCAGAACGTTCCAGAGCTGCGGGAGTTCATCCAGCTTGTAGCGGCGAAGCTTCGCGCCGAGCGGCGTGACGAAGGTGGCGGGTGTATCGTGCGAAGCGCCCGCCGGTGTTTCGCGCTTCATGGTCCGCAGCTTGTAACAGAGAAACGGCTTGCCCTGATAACCGACGCGCATCTGGCGGAACAGCCCGTCGCCCTCGCTTTCCCGCCTTATGAGAAGAACCAGCAAGGCAATCAGCCAGCCGGTGAGGAGTAGGCCGGCGGCACTGGCAAGAAGATCGAACGCACGTTTCATCATGACGGTGCTAGCACGGCTGCCGCCGGTTTGCATTCGGTTAAGCGCACCGCCAAAACCGAAATGGCGGCAATGTGATTTCAAGAGGAGCGGTAGTTTGAGAATTCTCGTCAGCGGTGCATCGGGCTTCGTCGGGCGCCTGCTCGTTTCCGAACTTGAGCGCGCGGGCCATGATGTCGTCGTGCTTGCGCGTTCGGGCACCCCATCGAACGAGCGAATTGTTGTCCCTGCAGATCTCGCCGCGCTCCCCGTCGACGCCCTCGTGGAAAGAGGACCGATCGATGCGGCGATCCATCTCGCGGCGCTCAATCCCGACCGGAGCGACCGAGCGTCTCAAGACGAAACGGCCCTCCTCCGCGCTAACCGCGACGGCACAACGGCGTTGGCCAAGGCCGCGGCCCACGCGAATATCTCGCACTTCGTCTTTTTGAGTACGGCGAATGTCCACCGTCCGGGTGACGCGCCGATCTCCGAGACCAGCCCTATCGCACCGACCTCTCCCTATGCTCACTCGAAGGCCGAAGCCGAGCAGGCTCTAGCAGATGTCTCGGCAAAGACCGGCCTGCGTCTCGCAATCCTGCGGCCGGCCCCCGTCTACGGCACCGGCGGACGCGGAATGATCGCTTCGCTCAGTCGCTTCGCCCATAGCCCATTTCCCGTTCCGCTTCCGACCGGCCTCGCCCCCCGCAGCTTTTTGTCCCGTGCTTCGCTGGTGAACGCGATCCTTGCGGTTCTCGGCCGCAACGTCTCCGATACCGAGACCTATCTCGTCGCCGACAAAAGCCCGAAGACGCCCGCTGAGATCGTTGCTGGCATCAGGCAGAGCCTTGGTCGCAGATCCGTTATTCTACCTGTCCCAAATGGCCTCCTGCGCGTCGCGGCAAATCCGCTCGGTTTCGGACGAACTCTGGAAAACGTCCAAAAACCCTTCACCCTAGACTGGAGCAAACTCGCGCGCGAGACCACATGGGTGCCCGAGAGCGATACGATCGCCGCGCTGTTGCGTGCCAGGACTGCGCCTCTCAAACGAAACCCGAGCTGAAGACACCATGGTCAGGTCCACCGGAAACAGCAATTCGGAACGTCAGGCGCGGCTCCAGCGCGAGCTGCGCGCCAACCTCAAGCGACGCAAGGATCAGGCGAAGGCGCGGCGCGAGCGATCGACTTTGATCCAGGACAAAGCGCCCGATCCCGAACCGGGCGAAGAGGGCGGCGACAAGGAAGTGGATCGCGACTGAGTCTCTCCGTTGTCGCGCCGACCCTTCGGGACGGTCAAAACGGGGCAGGCCGCAAGCGCCGGACTTCACGAAGGGTTTCGCCATTCGTGCCATGGACGTTCGCTGGGTGCCGACTTAGAACCGTTCCGGAGTAAGGAGTTTTTGCATGATCGATTACGCCCGCCATTTCTCGGAAGCGATCGAGGCTCTTCATGCCGAAAAGCGCTACCGGGTCTTCGCAGATCTGGAACGGATCGCGGGCCGTTTTCCCCAGGCGATCTGGCGGCATGAGGGCGAAGCGCGAGAGATCACCGTCTGGTGCTCGAACGACTATCTCGGCATGGGCCAGAACGAAAATGTCGTCGAGGCCATGAAGAACACCGTTTCGGCCATGGGCTCGGGCGCCGGCGGCACGCGCAACATCTCCGGAACCAACCATCCGCTGGTCGAGCTGGAGCGCGAGCTCGCCGACCTGCATGGCAAGGAAGCCGCCCTCGTCTTCACCTCGGGCTTCGTTTCCAACGAGGCCTCCATCTCGACCATCGCCAAGCTCCTTCCCGGCTGCCTCATCCTGTCGGACGAGCTGAACCACGCCTCCATGATCGAGGGCGTGCGCAAGGCCGGCACGAAGAAGCAGATCTTCCGGCACAATGACGTCGCACATCTGGAAGAACTGCTGAAGGCCGCACCGATCGACCAGCCCAAGCTGATCGTCTTCGAGAGCGTCTATTCCATGGATGGCGACATCGCCCCGATCGGCGCGATCTGCGATCTCGCCGAAAAGTACAACGCCATGACCTATATCGACGAGGTCCATGCCGTCGGCATGTATGGGAGACGCGGCGGCGGCATCTCCGAGCGCGACGGCGAGGCCCGCCGCATCGACGTCATCGAGGGCACGCTGGCGAAAGCCTTCGGCACGCTCGGCGGCTACATCACCGGCACGAAGGACGTGATCGATGCGGTCCGCTCCTACGCGCCGGGCTTCATCTTCACCACCGCCCTTCCGCCGGCGCTCGCAGCGGCGGCCACGGCCTCGATCCGGCATCTGAAGGAAAGCCAGGCCGAGCGCGACGGCCAGCAGCGCCAGGCCGCGCGCACCAAAGAGGTTCTCGGCGGCGCCGATCTTCCCGTCATGCCGTCGGACACGCATATCGTACCGATCCTCGTCGGCGATCCAGACCTCTGCAAGCGCGCCTCGGATCATCTGCTGGCCAAGCACGGCATCTACATCCAGCCGATCAACTATCCGACGGTACCGCGCGGCACCGAGCGCCTGCGCATCACGCCGACGCCGCTCCACGACGACACCCGCATCGAACACCTCAAGGATGCCCTCGTCGAAACCTGGAATGCGGTTCGAATCCCGTTCGCTTCGGAGATCGGCGAAACCGTCCAGCGCTCGCCCGAAGTTACGCCTCTCGTCGTGTCCAAGGCCGGCGGCTAATCGTTCCGCTTCGTGCGGCGCATGAGTCGCCGCGCGAGGAACGGCACGGTCAGCGCGATGAAGAGAAAGCGGATGACGTGGTGAGAGGCCACATAGGCCGGGTCCACGTCGAATTGGAAAGCCAGCACCGTCAGCGCTTCAAGCGCTCCCGGCGCATAGGCGAGCGCGACCTTGCCCGGCTCAAGCGGCAGTGTGAGCACAGCGACGAGACCTGCTAGAGCCGACAGGCCGAGACCGATTGCGAAACACACCACCGAAATCGGCAGCAGTTTCAAAAGCGCCCGACGCTCGATTCCATAAAGCCGCGAGCCGATCACCGTCCCCAAAAGAACCAGCGCCGGAAACGCGATCACGCTCGGCACGGAGACGGACGAAATCTCCGTCCCATGCAGCACCGCGCTACCGAACAGTGCGCCGAGCATCATGCCGCCCGGCAACCGCAGCATCCGGCCGAGCAACGCCGCGCCGACGCACACCACCAGCAGCAGGCCGTATTCGAACAGCGACCCCGTCTCGCCGCGCGCGATCGCAGCCATCCCTTCGCCGCCTTCGATCCAGGCGAGGAAAGGCGTCAACGCGCCGATCAACAGCAGAAGCCGCGCTGTCTGCACGATGATCATGCTCTGCATGTCGGTGTCGGTATCTTCCGCCGCCGCCACCACGAAGGCGAGCGCGCCGGGCAGGCTGGCGAAGAGCGCCGTCTCGTGGTTCCAGCCGAGCAGCCGGTGGAGATAGGCATAGGTCCCGGCCGTGATCGCGAAGACACCCACAAGCTGGATCGCGAAGGAGATCGGCCAGATCGCCAATTGCCCGACGACATCCGGCGTCACGCCGGAGCCTGCCTGAACCCCGAGGACGAAGAAGGCGATCTGCCGGAAGATCGTCGGTGGTGTCGTGTCGAGCCCGAATGCGCTCGCCAACGCGACCGCCACCATCGGCCCGAGCAGCCATGCGACCGGCAGGCCGAGAAGCGCCGCCAGCGCACCGCCACCCGCCGCGATCGCGAGCGTTGTCCCGACCGACCGCACCCTTGAAAGATCGACCGACCTCAAAGCGCCCGGCCGATCCAGTCCGCGATCCGGTCCGCTGCCGTCTCCACCTCGTCGAGCCGGCGATGGAAGCACGCGCGCAGGAATTGCGGTCCCGCTGGCCCGAAGGCCGTGCCCGGCGCTAGCCCCACATTGGCCTCGTCGACGATCCTAAAGGCGGCGGCTCGCGTATCCATAACGCCGTCGATCGAGAAGAACGCGTAGAACGCCCCCGCCGGCGGCGTAAGCGCCACCCTGTTCGTCGCGAGCAGTCGTTCGGCGAAGATGTTGCGCGCCTGATGCGCCCGAGCGATCTGCTCCTCGACGAAGCTTTCGCCTTCTTCGAGCGCAGCAAGCGCCGCCCGCTGCATGAAAACCGCGACGCCGGACGTCGAATACTGGATGAGATTGGCGAAAACCTCGTCGAGCTCCGCCGGGGCCTCGATCCACCCGACGCGCCAGCCGGTCATCGCCCAGTTCTTGGAGAACGAGTTGACGAAAAGGATCGTGTCCCCCTCTTCCATCACGTCGTGGAATGAGGGCGCCCGTGCGCCGGCATAGAAGAACCGGCTGTAGATCTCGTCGGCAATGATCGCGGTGTTCGTCTCGCGCGCGATCCGAAGGATTGCCCGGAGCTCGTCCTCGCTGGCCGTCCAGCCGGTCGGGTTGGCCGGCGTGTTGACGAAGATCGCCCGCGTCTTCTCCGTCACGGCCGCGCGAACCCGGTCGAGGTCGAGATGCCAGGCACCGTCTTCCGGCCTCAGCGCGACTTCCACAGGCTTCGCGCCGATCAACCCGGCCGCCGCCGCGAAGTTCGGCCAGGCGGGTCCGAAATAGATCACCTCGTCGCCCGCGCCCGCGAGTGCCGCGATCGAAATCTGGATCGCCTGCATGCCCGAGCCGGTCACGAAGAACCGATCCGGCGATTGAGGCCGGCCGTAGAGCCGCTCGGTATAGTCGGCCAGCGCCTGCCGTAGCTCGGGCAGGCCGCGCTGATAGGTGTAGAAGGTCTCGCCCTTCGCCAGGCTCTCCGACGCGGCGCGTGTGATGAAGTCCGGCGTCGAGAGATCGCCCTCGCCCGCCCACATGGGCAAGACGCCCTCGCGCCCGAATGCGTGCTGCATCACAGCGACGATGCCGCTCGCCGGCGCGTTACGAGCTTCGGGACGAAGGCGGGAAAAATGGGTCATGGGCTCTACGGGGAAGATTGAGGAAGTTCGAAGCACGGGCTTTGCGCGCAGACCAGCTAACGCGGATCGTTCCACGCGGGAAGTCCGGTGCTGTTCACAGATTCCCGAACCAGCGCTCATTCGCCGCACTTCTCGACGCCTTAATCGATGAACCTGCCGTTGCTGAAGTGATTGACCTGTTTAGTTTTTCCCGTCGGTCGATGACGGAAGCTGCGGTGGAGGCCGCGATCAAGCGCTCAGAATTGCTCGACGACACGAGGATCCCCACCGCCACAGGCGGCGGGGCAGACGAGGGACGACCCCATGCTAGAAATGCTCAATTCGCGGCGAACGATGATTCTTGCCGGGTTGATGATCACGATGGCTGCTCCGGCAGCCGGCCAATCATCGCCGGGGAACGATATGGTCGCTCAGATCAATCAATACCGAACCAAGGGCACGACCTGCGCGCGGACGGGGAGATACTATCCGCCGGTACGCCCGCTCAGGCTCAATGCACGTCTGTCGCAAGCGGCTTCCGATTGGAGCCAGCGCATGGCCCGCTCGGGCAGCCTGGCACATGGCGATCCCCGGTCGCGGATCCGAGCGGCCTGCCCCAATCCGGGACTCGTCGGCGAGAACATTGCCTATAATCCGTCGGCGAGCGGTGCGGTCCGTCGCTGGATGACCGGTTCGAAGGGCCATTGCGAAACGATCATGACGCCGAGTTTCGCGCAGGCCGGCGTCGGCTATGCGCGCGGCGGTTTCTTCGGAACCGGCGGCTACTGGACGATCGACTTCGCTAGCCGCTGCTGAACGGTCTCGAACGCCCGGCGCGTCAGCGCCGGGCGTTCGCAATCGTCAGGCAGAAAGCTTCGCCGCGAGCTGCGCAATGCGCTTGCCCTGGAACTTCGCTCCGCCAAGCTCGATCTCCGAGGGCTGACGCGATCCGTCGCCACCCGCGATCGTGGACGCACCATAGGGCGTGCCGCCGATGATTTCGCCGAGCTCGGTGAGCTTGTCGTAGGAATAGGGAAGGCCGACGATGAGCATGCCGTGATGCTGCAGCGTCTTCTGGATCGAGATCAGCGTCGTTTCCTGTCCGCCATGCTGCGATGCCGTCGAGGTGAACGCCCCGCCGATCTTGTCGATCAGTTTGCCATTGGCCCAAAGTCCGCCGGTGCGGTCCCAGAAGGACTGCATCTGGGAGGACATGTTGCCGAACCGGGTCGGCGTACCGACGATGATCGCATCGTAGTTCGCAAGCTCCTCGACCTCGGCGATCGGATAGGGTGCATCGGTCTTGAAGCCGGCCGCCTCGACCACTTCCTTCGGCGCGGTCTCGGGCACGCGCTTGATGTCGACCTCGGCACCGCCTTCACGGGCACCCTCGGCGACGGCATCGGCCATCGTCTCGATATGGCCATAGCTCGAATAATAAAGGACCAGAACTTTCGTCATCGCTTCACCTTTCAGGTTGAAATTTCCAAGTCCCGGTCACCTAGGCGAGATGGCCGGTTTGATCGAGGGTCGTCAGCCGCGACGGAACGTTGCGTCAGCGTTGACGCTGCAACGGGCCCGCAAGGCGATTGACCCCGGCGCCAAAGCGCCGATGTAGGCCCGAGTGACGAGAAGAGACTCCAAATCCCCATGAACCAGCCAAAACCCGCAACCGCTGCCATGCTCGCCATTGGCGACGAGATTCTGTCCGGACGCACCAAGGACAAGAATATCGGCCACTTCGCGGACACGATGACGCTTGCCGGCATCGATCTGATGGAAGTCCGCATCGTGCCGGACGAAGAGCGCACGATCGTCGAAGCGGTCAACGCCCTACGCGAACGCTACGATATCGTCGTCACTTCCGGCGGCATCGGTCCCACCCATGACGACATCACGGCCGATGCCATCGGTGCCGCCTTCGGGCTGGATGTCGGTGAACATGCCGAAGCCGTTTCCCGCCTCGAAGCCTATTATCAGGGCCGCGACCTGCCCTTCACCGAGGCTCGTCGTCGAATGACGCGCACGCCGAAGGGTGCGAGTCTCATCGACAATCCGGTCTCGGTCGCGCCGGGCTTCTCTGTCGAGAATGTCCACGTCCTGGCCGGCGTCCCGCATGTCTTCCAGGCGATGCTCGCAAATCTCGTCGAGACCCTGCCCCATGGTGTTCCCGTCATGAGCCGTTCCGTGCCCTGCCCCATCGGCGAAGGCGATATCGGCGGGCCACTTTCCGAACTCGCGAAGGAGCGCGCCGGCGTGACGATCGGCTCCTATCCGCGCTTTGCCGAAGGCCGCTACACCACGGAAATCGTCATCCGCTCGCGGGACGAGGCGAAGCTGGATGAGGCGGAAAGGGCCGTGAAGGAGCTGATCACTGAGTTGTCGTGAAGGGCGGTGTCGAATACCGGTCCTTAGGCGCGGTGACTGACGGTTGTTTTGCGGTGGATTGCGGTCATATCAGCGATCGCTGATTATCGGCAGCTTTGCGGACTAAGCTCCCCTTCGCTGCACGTTGCACGAATGCCTGTTCCGTTGAGGCATTATCCGTCCGACAAGGTCGGCGGAACGGTGGTTACTTTAGCGAGAGACCGACGCTGATCCCTCTTCGATAAGCCAGTCTCGGACGGCGCGGATGCTCGCGCGGTTCGTCCCCTCATCTCTGAGCACGATCCAGTAGGCGTTCGGCAGCAGTACCGTTTCGTCTGACAGCCGTTCGAGTGTGCCAGACGCCAAGTCGTCCTCCGCAAGCCGCAGGCGTGCGAGAGCCACCCCTTGACCTTGCTTCGCGGCTCGCAGCACCAGGTCCGAAGACGAAAATCGGGAGCCGGAGGCGAGGTCGGCATCGCCGGGGCCGTGACGCTCGGTCCACATAGACCATCCGGCGTTCGGGTCGCGGTCGTGCAGCAACGGCAGATCGCGCAGCAGCGTCGCGACCGTCGCGCCGCCAGTTGGGCCGCCTCGCGCGGCCCGGGCCTTCGCGAGCAGGCGGGAGCTGGCCACTGGCACGAGCCCATCATCCATGAGGGCAATGGCTCGTTCGCCCTTGCGGGGTCGACCCATTCGGATCGACAGGTCGCTCCCCTCCTCTTCGGGGGCGCGCAAGCGCTGCTCGGCCAGCACGCTGACTTCGATCCGCGGATGGGCTTCGGCGAGGCGCGGTAGGCGAGACAGAAGCCACAACGCGGCAAAGGAAGGCGCGGCTGAGATCGTCACCGCATTCGCCGACCGCTGCTCGCGCGCGGCCGACCATGTGCGGTCGAGTGCGCCAAGCGACTTGGCCGCCTCTTGCCCCAGCCGCTCGCCAAGCGGGGTAAAAGCAAGGGCCCGCGCGCCATCGTCACGCTCGACCAGTGGTGCGCCGACGAGGGCCTCGAGTTCGGCCACGTGCCGCGCCACCGAGGAGTGCGAAACGCCGAGTGCCCGCCCGGCGGGCCGGATGCCGCCCGCAAGGTGGACGGCGGCGAAAGCACGAAGGGAATTAAGAGGTAGATCGCGCATGGTGCCTACAATAGACCAAACGATGCCTTATTGAGAACAGTCGTTGTCCTTCTCATTCGCTATCTTCCGAACCGAACGTCGGCTTCATGGCCGGACCAATGGAGGACGATATGGGAATGTTGATCGAAGGATGGTGGAGCGACGAGGATCGCACCATAGTGGACGGGGCGTACCGCCGCCCGGCCTCACCCTACGGCAGCCCGATGAAGGACGCCACGATCAGAGCCATCGGCGCAGAGCCCGGACGCTTCCACCTCGTGGCATCGCTGTCCTGTCCTTGGTCGCACCGCTCATTGCTGACGCGGGCGCTGAAGGGGCTAGAGGGGCACATTCCGCTGCACTTCGCAGGCGGTCCTCGATCGCAGGGCTATCGGGTCGGCACGTCCGAGCGGCTCTGGACGGTGCCCGGCACGGACCGGGCCATTGAGCACCTACACGAACTCTACGCCCTCGCCGACCCGGGCTATACAGGGCGCGCGACTGTGGCCCTGCTGTGGGATGCCGAACGCCACACGATCGTGTCGAACGAGTCCATCCACATCCTGCGCGGCCTCGACGCCGTGCGAACCGGGTGTGGGCCGGACTGGACCCTCCGCCCCAATCACTTGAAAGACGAGATCGACGCACTCGCGGACCGCATCCAGCGCGAGCTATCGAATGCGGTCTACCGCGCCGGCAAGGCGCAGCGTCAGGACACCTACGATGCGGCGGTGGAGAAGGTCTTCGTGACCCTCGACATGCTGGACGCCCGACTGGCGACCGCACGCTATCTGCACGGCAACGTGCTGACTGAGACCGATCTGCGCCTATGGCCAACGCTTGCTCGCTTCGACGCGGTTTACCACGGGCACTTCAAATGCGCCCGCCGTCGCCTCACGGACTACCAGCACTTGTGGGCCTATGCGCGCGACATCCTGAGCCTGCCTGGCGTAACGCCGACGTTCGACGAGCACGCGATCCGCTTGGCCTACTACGGCGAGGATCGTGATCTGAACCCGTATGGGATCGTCGCCACCGCGCCGGACGTCGACTGGCATGCGCCGCACGGGCGAGACCGGCTCGAGCAGCGATCCTTCACCCTACGCAATGGGGACGTCATGCCCTGGGAGGAGATCGACATATCATCGGGGACGGATGCGGTGCTAGCGCCAGGTGTTCGTCAGACGGTTTCATCGTCGTGAGCGCGTCAGTTGCGGCCGTGCTGTTCGCCGCAGCGATCACACCTGACCCGAACAACCTCGTTATAATGAACGCCGCAAGCCGGGGGCGGCTGACTGCTGCTGCGACCCCGATCGTGGGCATCGTTGTCAGAACCCTAGGATTGGTGCTCGCCGTCCGGTTCGGACTGGACGCGGTCTTAACACAGTGGCCGATGGCGACGGAAGTGCTGCGCAATGTCGGTGCGGCGTTGCTACTCTACCTTGCGGCACGGACGGTGATCGGAGGATGGACGCTACCTGCCGACCGGGTGAGCCCGACCCCGCCTACGGCACCTTCATCCCGGTGCTCTTGCTGCAAATCGTCAACTCGAAGACCTGGGTTTTCGCCGCAACCAATAGCGCCGCGCACGTGGCAACAGGTGGCTCGCTTGCCATCCTCGTCGCGCTGACGGCGACCGTCCCGGCGGCGTGCCTCGCCGTCTGGGCCGTCGCCGGCCGCGCAATTGCACCGCTCATGGAACGAGCGCTGCCGCGACGGATGTTCGCGGCCCTAATGGGAAGCGTGCTTGCAGGCTTCGCCGTCGCGCTCGTCGTACCGGCGTAACAGACCGTTCGCAGACGTGCGCCCTTAAATGACGATCGGACAAAACGGTTCGTTCGCCTCAATAGCCTTGCTTTTGGCTTGCGTAATGCACCTTCGTGAAGGTCTAAACCCGAACAAACGCCATATAGAAGTCGCTGTGCTGGTTACCGAAGCCACCATTCGCGCTCGATGCAGCATCCGGTAAGTTGGGCTCGAAGCGGACATTCACTCAGCAACGCATGAACGTCTCGTTTGGGTGATGGGGTGGACGCCCCCGGCGGCATCGATGTGCCAGAGTGAGGGTGTTGAACATCACTCGAAGGAGGCGTCCGTGCCTGAGGTTACCACGATCGGTCTTGATATCGCGAAGAACGT
>NZ_JBEHWS010000027.1:0-22890 GCF_040239565.1 Fulvimarina thalattae | reverse complement strand
CTTCACATGCGTTTCGTCGATCCGTATCGAGCCGCAACGGGGCTTGCGAAACCTGCGCAACCGCTTTTCGATGAGCGGCGCGTAGGTCAGAACCCAGCGATTGATCGTCGAATGATCGACCGCAAAGCCGCTTTCTGCGAACATCTCTTCGAGGTCTCGGTAGCTGAGCGGTTAGCGCAGATTCCATGTGACTGCCTGCACGATCAGCCAAGCCTCGAACTGCCGGCCTTTGAAGTCGTCCTTCGACTGCCGCTTCAGCTTTTCGACGATCGTGTTCGGGATCATGGCAAGGCTCTCAACCAGCGAGAGCGCAGAAACGGTTGGATAGGGTCAACATAGGGATGAGTGCAGAAAGCTCGCGACAAGGCCGTTTGCCGAACGCAAGCTTATGTTTCGAAAGGGTAGGGTGTGAGGCCGGACCTATCGCTTAGGCTGGATTGAGGATGATCTTCGGCGCGGCAGCGTTACCGGAGAGTATGTCGGCGAAGGCGGACGCGCCATCCTTCAGGGCACGCGTTTCCGACCAGTCGAGAGCGCCGAGACGGCCCTCGAAGATCGCTCGTGCCGTGTCGCGAAAATCCTGCGGCGTGTAGGTGTAGGTGCCGACAAAGGCGATCTCTTGAAGCGTCATGCGACGGATGTCGAGGCCGCCCTTATTGTCCCCGAGTCCGATATGAGCGATGATCCCACCAGGCTTTGCAAGACGGGAGGTGAGCGCCCTGGTCGCAGAAAATCCGACTCCGTCGATCACGATGTCGAAGAGGTCTTCTGAAGCCGGATCGAAGATCGGGAAGCCGGCAGACGCGATCGCGGGGTGACGGTTCACGTTGGTTTCGGCAACTCTCACATCCGCAGCGCCGATAGCGCGAAGCGCGAGTGCCGCACCAAGTCCGATCGCCCCGCCGCCGATGACCAGACAACATCCATCTCGTAATGCATCCCGGTCGTTGCCAGCGGCGATCCTGGCCGCATGCCAGCCGCAGGCGATCGGCTCGGCGAGGCAGGCCTTTTCACTCGGAATTCCGTCGGGGATAATAACGAGATTTTCTTCTGGAATCGCGAGCAGCTCCGCAAAGGCACCTGGACGCGGTTGCATCGAGATGATCTGTCGGTTCGGGCAGAGATTGTTGCGACCCTTTCGGCAGACGGAACAGGTCCCGCAGGTGACCAGCGGGTTGATGGTTACGCGCTGGCCTTCGAGACGGCCCGATCGGACCGTCCCGGCGGCCTCGTGCCCGAGTATCAGCGGCGCGGGCCTACGTTCGTCGTGGCCGAGATATGCATGCATGTCGGAACCGCAAATTCCGACCGCTTCGACGCAAACGAGGACGTCGTCGCCCGCCGCGCAAGGATCCGCGACATCTTGATATTCGAGCTGCCGGGGACCGGTGTAGACGAGTGCCTTCATCGTGCCGTGAAACCTCCGTCGACGAAGAGAATCTGTCCTGTCACGTATGCGGACGCGTTCGAGGCGAGAAAGAGGAGAGGACCACGCAGATCTTCGATCTCGCCGTTGCGACCGATGCAGGTCTGCTTCGCATTTCGTTCGGCAAGTTGTGGATCGGAGAACACCGGCCCGGTGAGTTCGGTCGGAAAGAAGCCGGGGGCGAGCGCGTTGGCGTTGATACCGGACCGAGACCATGCCTCGGCCATCGCGCGGGTCAACTGTTCGACGCCGCCCTTCGATGCGCCGTAGGCGATTCCTCCGGGGAAGGCACGGCGGGACTGGAGAGAGGCAAAGTTCACGATCCGACCCCACCCCTTCGCCTTCATGGCGGGTGCGAGCGCCTGCGCCAGAAGGAACGGCGCGGTGAGGTTGAGATGGATCGTTCGGTCCCAGCCCTCCGCCGTAACGTCGTCGGCAGCTTCGCGCGTGTTCACGCCGGCTGCGTTGATCAGGATGTCTGGTGGACCGAAGCGCGAAGCCACCTTGTCGGCGATGTCCGAAAGCACATCACGATCGCCGAGATCGGCCGCGAGCATCGCCGTCTCACCGGCGGCTTCTGCCTGCCATTCCTGAAGCTTTTCCGCTCTTCGCGCGATGCCGACGACCTTCGCACCGGCATCCGCCAGCATCGTCGCCGCTGCCCGTCCAAGCCCGCTCGATGCGCCGGTCACGCAGGCCACGCGGCCTTCCAGGTCGAAAAATGCGGAGGGTTGCGCCATGACGGAGGTCATCCGGCTGCCGAAAGGTCGATGTTCTCGCCAGGAAAATATTTTCGCAGTCGCACATCGGCGGTCCTGGCATGGCCCTCCATGCCTTCTAGACGCGAGATCCGAGCTGTCGCTTCGGCGACCGGCCGAGAACCCTCGCGCGTCGCGCGCTGCCACGTGACGATTTTCATATATTTGTGGACGGAAAGCCCGCCGGTGTAGCGCGCAGCGCCCGAAGTCGGCAGCACATGGTTGGTACCGGACGCCTTGTCGCCGTAGGCAACGGTCGTCTCTTCGCCGAGGAAGAGGGAACCGTAGCATTTCAAGCGCTTCAGCCACCAATCGAGATCTTCGGCTTGCACCGTAAGATGCTCCGGCGCGTAGTCGTCGGAGGTCACAGCCATCTCCTCGCGGTCGCCGCACAGGATAACCTCGCCCAGATCGGCCCAGGCGTTTCGTGCGCTGTCGGCGTTCGCTTCGGGAAGTTCGTCGATCAGTTTCGGTACGAGGGCGAGGACTTCCTCGGCAAGGCGCCGATCGTCGGTGACCAGCCAAACCGGAGAGTTGTAGCCGTGTTCAGCTTGTCCGACGAGATCTGCGGCGATGATCTCTGGATCTGCCGACCGGTCGGCAAGAATCAGGCTGTCGGTCGGCCCTGCGAACATGTCGATGCCGACACGGCCGAAAAGGGCGCGCTTGGCTTCCGCGACGAACTGGTTGCCTGGCCCGACGAGGATATCGGAGGGTGGCGTGTCGAAGAGCCCGAATGCCATCGCGGCGATCCCCTGCACGCCTCCGAGTGCAAGGATCGTGTCGGCTCCACAGAGATCGGCGGTATAGAGAATAGCCGGATTGACGCCCACGTCCGGTCGCGGAGGCGAACAGACGGAGATGTGTTCACAGCCCGCAACTTTCGCCGTCGTCACCGTCATGATGGCGGACGCAACATGGCTATAGCGACCGCCCGGAACGTAAGCTCCGGTCGCGCGCACGGGGATGCTTTTCTGGCCGGCGGTAAAGCCCGGCACGATTTCGTATTCGACGTCTCCGAGCGTCGCGAGCTGCTGCTCGGCAAAGCGACGGACGTTGTCGTGGGCAAAGCGGATGTCGTCTTTCAGCTTTTGCGGCACCTTGGACGCAGCTTCGGCGATCGCGTCCTTCATAACAACGGTCGGCCCGTCGTACTTGTCGAACTTCGCTGCGTATCTGAGCGCCGCATCCTCGCGTCCGCTCTCGATCTCCTCGAGGATCGACAGTACGGTCTTGCGGACGTCTTGGGCGTTTGAAGCCGGGATCTCAGCGGCCTTTTTCAGATAGTTGCGGCTCATCTCGGAACTCCTGGTCTTTCGGTATCGGGGATGACGGATTGATCGTGATGCATCAGAAGATCGGGACCGAAAGCACGGGCACGTAGGCGATCAGCAAGACGACGATCAGCATGAAAAGGACAAAGGGGACAGCCCACCAGGCAATCTTGAGAATCGGCTCTCCGGTGAGGCCAGCCGTCACGAAGAGGTTCAATCCGAGCGGCGGCGTTATGAAACCGACGCCGAGCGAGGTGATCATCATGACGCAGAACTGAAGCTCGTCCATTCCGATCTCGTCGGCGAGAGGCTTCAGGATCGGGGCAAGGATGACGATGTTCGGGGTCGTCTCCATGACGCAGCCTGCCGCAATCAGAACGGCGATCATCAGAGCGATGATGAAGACTGGCTCGGACGTAAGTTCCGTGATCGAGTAGACGAAGCCCTGCGGGACGTTCAACGCGGCGAGTGCTTGCGCGAGCGGCAGCGAGAACGCGATGATCGGCAGGATCACGCCATTCACCTTGGCAGAGGAAAGAAGCATCTTCGGAAAATCGGCAAACCGCAAGGTGCCGAGGACGAAGCCGAGGATGATCGTGACGACGACCGCGACCGCTCCCGCTTCCGTGGGGGTGAGGCGTCCGGAGAAGATGCCGTAGAAGATGATGCCCGGCACGAGAAAAGCGTACCAGCCTCGCTTCAGGGAAGAGCCAACATTGGAGCTCCACTCGGCAAACGAGATCGCGTCATTGTTCTCGAAGGCCTTGATCCGGTTCATGACCGAATTCGTGACGAGAATCGACAGAAGGATCATGATACCCGGGATCAGCGCGGCCTCGAAGAGGGTGGAAGCCGAAATCCCGAGAACCAGGCCGATCACGATATAGGCGATAGACGGGGGGATCAGGATGCCGGTACACGCACCGGCGGCGACGAGGGCGCAGGCATAGGGGCGCGGATAGCCGGACTCGGTCAGACGATCGATGGTCATGCGGCCGACGGCGGCAGCGCCCGCGGCATCTGAGCCGGAGATCGCGGAGAACATGCCGCAGACGAGGACGGTCGCCGAGCCAAAGCCGCTGCGCGCCCACGAGGTGATCGCGTCGGCGACGTCGAGGAACTTGCGGCTGAGGCCCGTGCGCACGAGAACGTCGCCAGTGAGGATGAAAAGCGGAATCGCCGTCAGCGCGAAGGCGTCGATTCCGTCGAACAGCGCCTCGCCGACGAGTGAGAGCGGGAGCACGCCCGAGATATAGAGCATAAGGCAGGCGGCCACGCCGATCGCGGCCCAGACCGGAACGGCGAGGGCGCAGAGGACGACGAAGGCGAGAACGGGGCCATAGAACGACCAGCCGAGGTCGACCGTCTGTTGTTGAAGCTGTTGCCAGAGCATGAAATTTCCTCAATCGAACAGCTTGGCGCCTTCGTACACCGGCGTCCCGTCCTTCAGGGAACGGACGTCCCTGACGATGGACTGGAGCAGGCGGACGACCACGAGGGAAAAGCCGATGGGAACGGCGGCGAGGAACCAGACCATGGGCAGGCGCAGGCCGTGGCTGACCGACCCGAACTGCCAGGAAACGGCGACGGTTTCGAAGGACCAGACCAGGGCAACGACCGCGACGGCCAGCATGACGACGTCGCCAAAGATGTAGACGACGGTCTTCATCCGATCGGAGACGAACGCGGTGAGGATGTCGATGCGGATATGCGCGCGCTCCTTGATCGCCGCCGCGACGCCGATCCAGGAAAGATAGATGAAGGAATAGCGGACCACTTCCTCGCCCCAGATCGACGAATAGGCGAACAATTCGCGCCGCAGTACCTCGACGGCCATGACGAGGACGAGGATGGTGTAGAAGACGAGCAGCGCCCATCGTTCGAGATTTCTGTCGATGATCGAGAGCAAGATGCATCTCCCCAGTCGCGCCTGACCGAAGGACAAGCGCGGTTCCTGACTGGTTCGGCGTCGGGCTTTAGGCCCGCATCGTGAACCGAACCCGGCGGCGGATCGGTTCGGTTCAGGCGTCTTCGACGAAATACTTGCTATCGGTGCCTGCTGCTTCCTCCAGCTCCTTGAAGGTGTCCATCGAGCCCGCGAGATCGGTCTTGTACCCGTCCCATTCGCTGCGCTGGTATCCGCCCGCTTCCTTCCATTCGGCGAGCTGGTCGTCGGTGAGCGTGTGGAACTGGACGCCGGCGCGGGTCATCTCGTACATCGCGTAGGCCCGCGCGGACGGCACCTTTGCGAGGTTCTGGCCCGAAGTGATCGCTGAAGCTTCCTCGATCGCTTGCTTGTCCGCGTCGGAGAGCCCGTTGAACCATTCCAGGTTGCACGAATAGATCTGCGCATCGGGCACGGCCTGCGTGAACGTCACGTTCGACAGGATGTCCTTGAAGCCGAAGACGTAGAGAGCGCCGACCGCCGGATCGAGCGCGTCGGCGACGCCCTGCTTGATCGCCGATGGAGTCTCGCCCCAGGCGACCGGCGTCGGATTGGCGCCGACCATGCGATAGTACTGCTGGAGCATTTCCGATCCGGGCACGCGGAACTTGACGCCCGCCAGGTCGCCCGGGGTCAGAACCGGCTTGTCCTCGCCCTTGCGCATCGCCACGACGCGTGGATCGATCACCACGTAGAACAACGGCTTGAAGCCGCGCTCCTCGATCTTCGGATGGACCCTGCTCCGCCAGGCCTCGGACTTCACGAGATTGACGAAGCGCTGATTGGATCCGCAAAGATAGGGCAAATTGATGAGGTCGACGGCCGGTGCGAACGGCGCGAAATTCGAGATCGAGTGCTGCGCGGCCTGGATCGTGTTGCTCTGGACCTTCTGAACCAGCGCACCGCCGGCGCCGAGCTGGCCGCCCGGCGCGAGCTTCACGTAGATGCGCCCGTCCGAGAGGTTCTGGATGTTTTCCTTCAGGTCAAGCTGCATGATCGGATAGCTGCGCGACGCACCGAGGACGTAGGCGGTGCCAATCGTCATGGTCTGTTCGGCGTTCGATTCCCGCTCGCTCTCCTCGAGGGCCGTCTGTGCGACGGCTGCATCCGACCAGAGCGTGCCGGCTGCACCCGCGACGAGGGCCGCGGTAAAGCTCCCTGCCGCCGTCAGTTTCAGGAAGTTTCGGCGCTCGTGGCTACGGATTTCGGTTTGATCGGTTTTCGTCTTCATCGGTGTTCCTCCCGTGGATGCATGAGTTGTCGTGTCGCCTTGTCCCGTGCCTCGCTGCGCAGGACGCCGACGACGAACAGAACGCTCGTCAGGATGATCAGGATCAGTTCGCCGGTGCGGCCGATCGGTGCCGAACCGGCGAACGATCCCGCGACCACGTTGGCGACGAACGCCGCGAAAACGACGAGTGACGCGATCAGCCAGACTATGGGCTTTGTCATGCGATTGGCCCTCCCAAGCCAAGCTTGAGCCAGTGTAAGCGCTTACAATTTGCTTTGCAAGTCTTCGCGTTGCCGTTCGGCGGCGTGGCCGCTATAGCGATGGAAGGTAGGCGCGGGGGTCGAAACCGACCCTTCTGGCTCCCGGGACGCAGCACATGGAACTGACGGTCAAGCCGAAACTCGAGGATGTCGCGAGAGCCGCGGGTGTTTCGACGGCAACGGTGTCGCGTTGCCTCAACGAGCCAGGCAAGGTGACCGAGAAGACCCGGGAGAAAGTTCTCCGGACGGTCGAGACACTAGGCTATACGCCGAACTTTGGCGGACGCGCGCTGGCTTCGCGCCGCACTTATACGGTCGGTGCCGTGATCCCGACCATGGAGAACGCCATCTTTGCACGCGGGCTGCAGGCGTTTCAGGAGGCGTTGGCAGAAGACGGAATCACGCTTCTTGTTGCGAGCTCCGGCTACGACACACGACAGGAAGAAGCGCAGATCCGCGCGTTGGTAAGCCGCGGCGCCGACGGTATCCTTCTGATCGGGACTGCCCGCTCGAGGGGCGCGACCGACTTTCTGCGCCGGCTTGCTATTCCCTATGTCATCGCCTGGTCGATCTCCGATCCGAACGAGACCTGTGTCGGGTTCGACAACGTCGCCGCCGCCCGAATGATCGCCGAGCGCGTCATCGCTTTGGGCCACAGGAAGATCGCGATGATCTCCGGCCTGACGGCTATGAACGATCGCGCCTCCGGCCGCGTACAGGGCGTTCGAATGGCTCTTGCCGACGCGGGACTGGATATTGACGGTTTCCGTGTGGAGGAGTCGAAATACGCTTTCGACGCGGCGGGATCGGCCTTCGAATGTTTGATGAAGAGCGCAGACTCGCCGACGGCGGTGATCTGTGGCAACGACGTGCTGGGCGTCGGCGCGATCGCGAAGGCCCGCGCGCTCGGGCTCAGAGTTCCAGAAGACGTCTCAATCACCGGATTCGACGATATCGACGTCTCGGCGATCATCGATCCTCCTTTGACGACGGTCCACGTGCCGCACCAGCGGATGGGTGTCGCGGCGGCGAAAGCGCTTCTTGGGCTGATCGACAACCAATCCGTTGATCGAGTCCAAGAGATCGAGACGATGATCGTCGAGCGCGGCTCTCTGGGTCCCCCGCCCAGCTGACCGCAATCAGCCTGCCAGGCCGATCTCGACGGCGGCTATCGCAAGTGCGAGCAGGACGAGGGTCTCCGTGACGACCATCGCAACGTGCTTCCAGCCGAGCTGCAGCATGTCCTTCATGTTGGTGCGCACGCCGAGGGCCGAGATCGCGATGACGAGGAACCAGCCTGAGAGATCGACAGCGGTGTCGGCCACGATGGCAGGCAGAAGGCCGAGACTGTTGATCGCGGTGAGCACGGCAAAGCCGATGACGAAGGATGGCAAGCGGACCGATTTCGTATCGCCGCCGCCGCTCCGGGCGCTGGCGAGCACGACGACGATGACGACGAGCACAACGGGGAGCATCGTCACGCGCAGGAGCTTGATGATGGTCGCGACGTCGCCGACGTCGGTGGAGATTGAATAGCCGGCGCCGACGACCTGGGCGACGTCGTGGATCGTCGCGCCGACAAGGAAGCCGCTCTGGTTCTCGGTGAGGCCGAGCAGGGTAAAGAGGATCGGATAAACAATCATCGCGATCGTCGAGAGCGTGGTGACCGAGACGACGGTGAAGAGGAGATTGCGCTCGGTCTTCTCGTTGTGCGGGATGACGGAGGCGATGGCCAACGCCGCCGATGCCCCGCAGATCGCGACCGATCCGCCAGTGAGCAGCGAGAAACGCCACTGCTTGTCGAAGAGGCGCCCGCATACGAAACCCGTGCCGATGGTGAGCGCGATGAGCCCGATCACGGTCGCGAAGGTCGACAGGCCCAGCGAAGCGATGTCCGCGGTGGTAATGCGTGCGCCAAGAAGCACGATCCCCACCCGAAGCAGGGCCTTCGATGAGAAGGCAAGGCCTTTCTCAAATCGCGGATCGTCGGCAAGGAAGTTGAAGGCCATACCGATAAGAAGCGCAAACAGCATGACCGGCGCGTTGTAGTGGTCGGCGACGAACCGTGCGGCAGCGGCGACGACCAGTGCGAGCATGATACCCGGAAGCAGCGGAACGTAACGGGCCTTCAGGGTGGACGGCGTCAGTGCGGTCATGGGTGAACCTTTTCGGGTGTCGGTAGGGCTCGCGCGACCCACGTCGCGGCGTCGATCCTGGTCTCCGATATCCTCAGAGATCTGAGCGATAGTGGAGGTCGTCGGTGAGACAGGTGGAGAGGCGGTGCTCGATCGGTGTATCGTCGAGAGCCATCGCGACGCGCTCGATCGCGAGCACGGGATGGCCGAACGGGCAACCGAGATGGTCGGCGACAGCCTCGTTCGCGCCAGTCGCCTTCAGCTTCTCCTCGGCCTTGCCGATGGTGATGCCGAACGTCTCCGAATAGAGCGCGTAGACGTTGTTCGGGATCTCGGTCATCTCGCCGAGCGTTTGAAACCGCGCAACGGGGAGGGTGATCCGCTCGAAGATCACCGGCCGTTCGCCGAGCCTACGGATCCGGTCGATCCACCAGACCTCGGCATCGGCGGGAAGGGCCAGCTTCTCGCGATGGTGCGCGCTCGCCGTTTCCCGCCCACGCCCGACGACCGTGCTCTGCGGAAACAGCCGTTCGCCCTTGTCGGCCGCGAGCCGGAAGAACTTGAAGAGGATCCGGCCTTCCTCGGGCAGGGCAACGAAGGTGCCGCGACCCTGGCGGCGCAGGAGAAGATGTTCGGCGGTCATGGCGTCGAGCGCCTTGCGCACGGTGCCCTGGCTGACGCCGAGCTCCTTGGCGATCTGGAACTCGCTCGGCAGCATCATTCCCGGCGTCCATGAGCCCGAGATCAGCCGCTTGACCAGCGTGTCGCGCACCTGGGCGTAGAGCGGGCGATAGGCCGGGGCTTCGGTCGTTATCTCGATCATGCATTTCGTCCATTCTTCGACGGGGGACCCGGCGTTTGTCTGCCCGCCGAAGCCCGTTTCGAACTGTAGCACCCTTGACAGCTCTTCGAAATCATATTTTATGTCTTATACAAGACCTGAGCGAAACGCAAAAGTGGCGTGATGGCTTTCCCGTCGCCGGTTTCCTCCTCGGGTTCGCCACCTCTTCAGGGCCGGCGACGGTCCAGGAACACGCCGAAACCCATCACAAGGAGTCATTCATGAGTGCCAATCCGCAGCTGCTGGTCCACGACCACAAGGACAATGTAGGGGTCGTTGTCGTCGAGGGCCTGACCGCAGGCACGGAGATGCTCTGCGTCGTCACGCACGACAACTCTTCCTTCAAGATGACAGCCAACGACGACGTTCCGATCGGCCACAAAATCGCACTCAGCGATGTGTCGAACGGCGATACGGCCGTGAAGTACGGCGAGGATATCGGCCGCTTCAAAGCGGACGTGAAGAAGGGCAGCCATGTCCACGTCCACAACCTGAAGACCAACCGCTGGTAAGCCTCTAGGGGCCGACCGGTCCGCTGACCAAGGGCTGCCGACCTGCTTCCATCATCGCTCCGAACAAGTTCGAAAGAGAGCCATCATGCCCATCAATACCAACCGCAAGTTCCAGGGCTACCGCCGCGAGAACGGACGCGTCGGCGTTCGCAACCACGTCGTCATCCTGCCCGTCGACGACATCTCCAACGCGGCTTGCGAGGCCGTCGCCAACAACATCAAGGGCACGATGGCGCTGCCGCACGCCTATGGTCGTCTTCAGTTCGGTGCCGACCTCGACCTTCACTTCCGCACCATGATCGGCACCGGCGCCAACCCGAACGTCGCAGCCTGCATCGTGGTCGGCATCGAGCCGGGCTGGACGCAGAAGATCGCCGACGGCATCGCCGAGACCGGCAAGCCCGTCGCCGCTTTCTCCATTGAACAGAACGGCGACCTGAAGACCATCATGGACGTCTCGCGCAAGGCCAAGGAGTTTGTCCAGTGGGCGAGCGAGATCCAGAAGACCGAGTGCGACGTCTCCGAGCTCTGGGTCTCGACCAAATGCGGCGAGAGCGACACGACGACCGGCCTCGGCTCGTGCCCGACCGTCGGCAACATGTACGACAAGCTCATCCCGGAGGGCATCTACGGCGTCTTTGGCGAGACCTCCGAGATCACCGGCGCCGAGCACATCTGCCAGAAGCGCGCGGCAACCGAAGAGGTCGGCGAGCGCTGGTACAAGATGTGGAAGGCCTATCAGGACGACGTCATCTTCGCCCATGCGACAAACGACCTCTCGGAGTCCCAGCCGACCAAGGGCAATATCGAGGGTGGGCTTTCGACCATTGAGGAGAAGGCGCTCGGCAACCTCGAGAAGATCGGCCGCGACTGCACCTTCATCGACATCCTCGAGCCAGCCGAAGCCCCCCAGAAGGGCAATGGTCTCTATTTCATGGATACCTCGTCCGCTGCTGCCGAATGCGTGACCTTGATGGCGGCCGCCGGCTATGTGATCCACACCTTTCCGACCGGCCAGGGTAACATTATCGGCAACCCGATCGTGCCGGTGGTCAAGATCACCGCCAACCCGCGCACGGTGCGCACCATGTCCGAGCATGTGGACGTCGACGTCTCCGGCATCCTGCGCCGCGACATGACCATCGACCAGGCGGGCGATGCGCTGATCGAAAACATCATGCGCACGGCGAACGGCCGGTTCACGGCAGCTGAAGCTCTCGGCCACCGCGAGTTCGTGATGACCAAGCTTTACCGCAGCGCTTGAAGCGACCGGTCAACGAACAAGCGGAGCTGGCTGCTTAGAAAGCCGGCCAGCTCCTTTACACGATAGGACGAAAGAAAGACCGCCGATGCCCGAGATTGTGATCTCCGAATTCATGGACGAGGCGGCGGTCGCTCGCCTTTCCGCCCGCCACGACACGCTTTACGATCCGGATCTCGTCGAGCGAAGCGATGACCTCGCCGCCGCTCTGGGCGGCACGAAGGCGCTCGTCGTGCGCAACCGGACGAAGGTGACAGCCGCGCTGCTCGATGCCGCGCCAGATCTTCAATGTGTCGGTCGTCTCGGTGTCGGTCTCGACAACATCGATCTCGACGCGTGCGCTGAGCACGGCGTCACGGTCTATCCGGCGACCGGCGCGAACGACGTCGCGGTCGCCGAATATGTCGTCTCCGCCGCCCTCGTGCTGCTGCGCGGTGCCTATCATCGCAGCGCCGACATCGCCGCCGGCAAATGGCCGCGCCAGGCGATGATCGGCCGTGAGACGATGGGCAAGCGCCTCGGTCTCGTCGGCTTCGGGTCGATCGCGCGCGAGGTCGCGAAACGCGCCCGGGTGCTCGGCTTCGAGATCGCGGCGAGCGATCCGTTCCTCGCCGAAACCGATCCGGCCTGGAAGGACGCGACGCGCCTCGACCTCGATCGCCTGCTTGCCACGAGCGACGTCGTCAGCCTGCACGTGCCGCTGACGCCGGGCACGAGGCACCTGATCGATGCGAGCGCCGTCGCTCGCATGAAGCCGGGCGCGATCCTGATCAACACCGCCCGCGGCGGCACCGTCGACGAAGCTGCGCTCGCCGAGTCCCTTCGTGCCGAAAAGCTCGGCGGCGCGGCGCTCGACGTCTTCGAGACCGAGCCCTTGACGGCCGAGGCGGGCCGCATCTTCGACGGGCTGAGCAATGTCATCCTCACGCCGCATATCGCTGGCGTCACCGAAGAGGCCAATGTGCGCGTCTCCGCGCTGACGGCCGAAAACGTCCTCAACCATCTCTCCGGAAGCAAAGCATGACCACGACGCTCTCGCTCGGCGACTTGACCCGCCTCGTGGCGGATGCCTTTCAGCGTGCCGATGTCGGTCCGGCGCAGGCGGCGTCCGTCGCCGCGGCGCTGGTTGCGGCCGAGGCCTCGGGGCAGGGCGGCCATGGCCTGCGCCGCATCGCCGCCTATAGCGCTCAGGCGAAGGTGAAGAAGGTCGACGGCCATGCGCAGCCGGTGATCGAGATGGCGCGCTCGGCCGTGATGCGGGTCGATGCGGCGGACGGCTTCGCCTATCCCGCCTTCGACCTCGCGATCGAGCGGGCGGCCGAGGTCGTCGCGGAGACTGGCACCGTCGCCATCGGCGTCCGTAATTCGCACCACGCGGGGGTCCTCGGCCTGACGGTCGAGCGCTTCGCCGAGAAGGGGCTCGTCGCCCTGATGATGGCGAATGCGCCGAGCGCGATGGCGGCCTGGGGTGGCACGAAGGGCGTGTTCGGCACCAATCCGGTGGCATTCGCAGCGCCCCTGCCAGGTACCGATCCGGTCGTCGTCGACCTCTCGCTCTCCAAGGTCGCGCGCGGCAAGGTGATGGCGGCCAAGCAGAAAGGCGTCTCGATCCCCGAAGGCTGGGCGCTCGACCGCAACGGCAATCCGACGACCGACACCGACGAAGCGCTCGCCGGGACGATGGTGCCGGTCGGCGACGCCAAGGGTGCGGCGCTCGCGCTGATGGTGGAGATGATGGCCGCCGGCCTCACCGGGGCGCAATTCGCCTCGGAAGCCTCCTCCCTCTTCGACGACAAGGGCGGCCCGCCCCGTCTCGGCCAATTCATTCTCGTCATCGATCCAAAGGCAATCGGTGGCGAAACCGCGCTTCAGCGCCTCGGCACTCTCGCCGCTATGATCGGCGAGGAACCCGGAGTGCGCTTGCCGGGCCGGCGGGGCATCGAGGCGCGGCGCAGGGCCGCGGACGAAGGCATCGCGATCGACGACGACGTGATGGAAATGATCGAGGGGGCGTGAGAGTCGTCGAAGCAGAATTCGGTGGTCACACGCCGGAGCCGAGTGTCCGGACTGGGTGGTTACGCGCCGTTTATTCCATTGCCGACCTCGACGGCATCGAGAAGCAAGTCCGTGAAGACGTCTACGGCGCTCGTCCTCGACTGCGATCGATGAAGCACCAAAGCGAGCGATCCGGGGTCGGGAAGTCGCCTATCATCTGGCGGAAGTGCACGAAGGTCGACCGGGATTGCGTCCACAGTCCGCACCGTGATGCCAAGCTCTGCTCGAACGGCCGCCCAAACCCCAAGAAGACTCGATGTCGAGAAGGCATGACGCCAAGGAATACCGGCCGCGTTGAGGATTGCCGTTGCTCGCTGCTGGAAGGCGCAGGGCGCATCGAAGGCGACGAGGGGAACCAGATCGCCATCCCGGATGGCGTAGTTCTGAGCCGCGATCCAGGCGAGCCGTCGCTTACCGACGACCTGACCGTCCTCTCTCCCTAACTTTCCCCATGTCAGGGCAAGGTCCAACGCGCCGGTGCCGACCGCATCCGCCATCGCCGCGCCACGGTCGACACACGCTTCGACGCGAACCTTCGGATGGACACGCTGGAAACGCGCAAGTAGCGGCGGCAACCATGTCTCGGCGAAGTCCTGTGGGACGCCGACGCGCACCCAGCCTTCCAGTTCTGCAAGGCCGCTCAAAGCGAGCCTCGCCTCGTCGTTGAGATCAAGAATACGCCGGGCATAGCCTATCAGCGTCTCGCCAGCTTCCGTCAGGATGAGCCCGCGACCCTGCTTACGCACGAGCGGCTGGCCGATCTGATCTTCCAGCTTACGAAGGTGAAGACTGACCGCGGAGGGTGAGCGCCCGAGCCGATCGGCCGCCTTCGCGAAGCTACCGAGATCCATGCCGGTGACGAAGGTGCGAAGCACGTCCATGTCAAGATTAACGAGGCTCGCGACCATTTTGTTTTGCTCAACGAAAAGATTGGAACTACGCGATAGTCGCAACGATCATTGAGCGGCATGATTGCCAAGTCAACCCATCTGGAGCAACCATGATGCCCTTCGTCCATATCCATATCGCCGGCACGGATTTCGGTCCGGAACAGATCGAAACCCTACAGAGAGACGTGACGCATCTGATGGCGACCGTCATGCGCAAGAAGGCCGAACTGACCGCCGTCCTGGTGGAGACGCATGTCGCGAGCCGCTGGAGCGTCGGTGGCCAGGCGGTTCCCGTTGCCGCCCATCTCGACGTGAAGGTCACGTCGGGCACCAACACCTCGGACGAGAAGGCAGAGTTCGTCCGCCAGGCACATAGCCTGCTCAAAAGTGCCCTGGGCACCGATCTACCGCTCGCAAGCTATGTCGTAATCGACGAGGTATCAGCCGATGCGTGGGGGTATGGGGGATCGACGCAGGAAGCGCGTCGAAAAGCTCCAAGTTGATCGTTCGCCCGATCGCGAATGTCCGCTCAAGCGATGATCGGAACCGCGTGGGAATGGCTTAGAAGGGTCGAAAGCCGCGATACGACCCGAATTCAATCCACCTCAACCAGTTCCCGCCGCAACAGCTCGTACAACGCCGCCTTGTGCTCGAACCCGACGCCCGGCGCATCGGGCAGACCGACACGACTGTCGACCACCTCGACCTCGTCGGCGAAGCCGCCGAAGGGCTGGAAGACGTCCGGATAGGATTCGTTGCCACCGAGATGGAGGCCGGCTGCAATGTTGAGGGACATCTGGTGTCCACCATGGGGCACGACGCGGCGCGAGGACCAGCCGTTCTCGGCCATCATCTCCAGCGTGCGCATATATTCGACGAGGCCGTAGGAGAGCGCACAGTCGAACTGGAAAATATCCTTTTCCGGGTTCATGCCGCCGTAGCGCAAAAGATTGCGCGCGTCCTGCATGGAAAAGAGGTTCTCGCCCGTCGCCATTCGGCCGGAATAATGCTTCGAGAGTTCGGCCTGGAGCGCGTAGTCGAGGGGATCGCCGGCTTCTTCGTACCAGTAGAGGTCGTAGGGTTCGAGCGCCTTGGCATAGGCGACCGCCGTGTCGAGATCGAAACGTCCGTTCGCGTCGACGCAGAGGTTCTGGCCCTCGCCCACGATCTCGAGAGCCGCCTCGACACGCTTGATGTCGTCGGCGAGGGGAGCAAGCCCGATCTTCATCTTGCAGACCCGGTAGCCGCGGTCGCGATAGGACCGGAACTCGTCCTTGAGGCCCTCGATCTCCTTGCCCGGATGATAATAGCCGCCCGCCGCATAGACCCAGACGCTGTCGTCGGCGACGCCGTTCCGGTAGCGGTCCGCAAGCAGGCGGTAGAGCGGCTTTTCCTCGATCTTGGCGACCGCATCCCAGACCGCCATGTCGATCGTTCCAACCGCAACCGAGCGTTCGCCGTGACCGCCCGGCTTCTCGTTCGTCATCATCGTCTTCCAGATGGCGAAGGGGTCGAGGTTGTCGTGGTCCTCGTCGACAAGGTTGTCCGCTTCGGTCTCCATGACGCGCGGGATGAAGCGCTCGCGCATGAGCGAGCCCTGGCCGTAACGCCCGTTGGAATTGAAGCCGAAGCCGATGACCGGCTTGCCATCGCGGACCTGGTCGGTGAAGACGGCGACGACCGAGCAGGTCATCTTGGAAAAGTCGATGAAGGCATTGGCGATCGGGCTCGCGATCGAGACCGTCTTCTCGCGAATTTCCGTGATGCGCATCGTCTCTTCCTTCAGCCCGCGAGGACCTGAGCGATCGCCTCGCCGCATTCGGCCGTATTCGCCTTGCCGCCCATGTCCCTGGTGCGCGAAGCGGGATCGGCGATCACCTCCTCCATCGCATCGATCACCGCCTTCGCGGCATCGGGATGGCCGAGATGGTCGAGCATCATCGCCGCCGACCAGATCTGTCCGATGGGATTGGCAATCCCCTTGCCCGCGATATCGGGCGCCGAGCCGTGCACGGGTTCGAACATGGAGGGATAGTCACCCTCTGGATTGATGTTGGCTGAAGGCGCGATGCCGATCGATCCCGCAACCGCAGGCCCGAGATCGGAGAGAATGTCGCCGAAGAGGTTGGAGCCGACCACGACGTCGAACCAGTCCGGATGCTGCACGAAATGAGCGCACAGGATGTCGATGTGGTACTGACTCGTCTCGATATCCGGATAGTCGGCCTTTACCGCCTTGAAGCGTTCGTCCCAGAACGGCATCGTGTGGACGATTCCATTCGATTTGGTGGCCGACGTCACATGGCCCCGCTTTCGCGTCTTGGCGAGTTCGAAGGCATAGCGCATGACGCGATCGACACCACGTCGCGTGAAGATCGCTTCCTGAATGGCGATCTCGTCGTCCATGCCACGATAGAGCCGTCCACCCGCTTCGGAATATTCGCCCTCGACGTTTTCGCGCACGACGTAGAAGTCGATATCCTCTGCGCCGCGGCCCGCGAGAGGACTCGTCGTCCCACGCAAGAGCCGGCATGGCCTCAAATTGACGTATTGATGGTAGGTCCGCCGGATTGGAATGAGCAGCCCCCAAAGCGAGACATGGTCCGGAACGTCCGGCCAACCGACTGCGCCGAGAAAGACCGCATCATGGTTCCGGAACCGATCGAGCCCATCCTCCGGCATCATGCGTCCGGTCTTCTTATAAACGTCGCAGCTCCAGTCGACTTCGTCGAAATGGAAGGCGATGTCGAACTTGCGGCCCACGGCCTCAAGGACGCGCATTCCCTCTGGAACGACTTCACGGCCGATGCCGTCTCCGGGAATGGTAGCAATCTTGAATGCGTTGGTGTTTGCCATGCGTCGTATGCTCCAAGGACAATCGGTGTCACGGATCGTGAGTGAGGTGTTCAGAACAACAAGCCGCGTGGCATCGGGATCAACAGCACACGCGACATCAACAGGTAGAAGCCCAGAAGGACCGCAAACCCGAGAACGGGAAGAAGCACGATCTCCTTGAAGCTTGGTCGTTCGTGGATTGCGACGAGCATGATCGCGAAATAGGCGATGACGCTCGTCACGAAGAAACCGAGGACGGGAAGAAGGGCGATCCAAGCCACCATCGCCGAGATGAACAAGACGCGGCGCAGGATCGACCCACCCTCGACACCGCCCTCGCCGAGAGCGTTCGATTCCGGCGTGATGCCGCGGACACCGAGGAAGACGTTGCGCGCGATGAGAACGAGGCCCAGGATCGCCATCGCGGCTGAGATCGTGATCGGAAAGACCGATCCCATCGCCGTCATCGACTGCGAGGTGTAGATGAGAACGATACCGAGAGCGACGAAACCCGCCGCGACGAGAGTTCCACGCGGGTCATGAACGATCTTAGACATCCGGTGTCTTACTCTCCACTGTCCGGTCTACATTCGATTGTCTTGCACGGCGGGCCCCGATCACCTTCGCGATCAGCGGATAGAACAGGGTCAGGATCGCGAACGCAGCGATGGCGAGCGAGATCGGTCTGCCAAAGAACTGTCCGAGGACGTTCCCCTGGGCGTTGCCAATGAGGTAGGCCTGCACGAAACCCTGTTCGGCGATCTGGCCAAGAACGAGACCGAGGACTATGGGCGAAGGCGTGAAGCCCGCACGGTTCAGCATCCAGCCGACAACGCCAAGGCTCAGCATGACGGCGACGTCGTGCAGGTTGTTGTGGATTGCGAATGAGCCGATGACCGTAAGGAAGGCAATCGTCGGAATGAGCGCAGCCTTCGGGATCGCAACGATGCTGCGATAAGCGTAGCGCCCGACGACCAGCCCGACGGGAAGCATCAGGAGCGTACCGATCAGAAGGCCGAAGATGAAGGTGTAGACGATCGAGCCCTGGGACGCGAACAGTTCGGGCCCGACGCGGATCCCCTGGACAAGCAGTGCGCCGAGAATGACGGCGTCTGGAGGGGTGCCGGGAATGCCGAGGACGAGCGTTGGAATGAAGCCGCCGCCCACCGTCGCGTTGTTGGCGGCCTCGGTCGCCAGCAAACCGCCAGGCTCTCCCTTGCCGTAGTTGGCAGCGTTCTTCGAGGTCCTGCGCGCCTCCGAATAGGACACGAGGCTCGCAACCGAACCGCCGGCACCGGGCAGAATGCCGACGATGGTGCCGATGACGGCGCTTCTGACGAGGTTGAACTTCTCGCGCATCGCGATGCCGAACGCTTCCGCGAGCCGAAATCCTTGGGATTCCTTGCCCACGTTTAGATGCGGGTCCTTGGTGGCGACGAGGTCGATGAGAACGGGGATGCAGTAAAGGCCGATCAGGCCGGCAATGATGTCGATGCCGCCGACGAGCGTCTGGGAGCCGAAGGTGAATCGCACGTCCGCGCCGACAACGGCGATGCCGACCATCGAGAGGAGGAGGCCGAAGCAAGCACCCATCAGCCCCTTGATGAGATTGCCGACGGCAAGCGCCGAGATCAGGGTCAGGCCGAAAACGGCAAGCCAGAAATATTCCGGTGGCCCAAAGGCGAGCGCGACGGTTGCAAGCGGCGGCGCAAGGAACATCAGCATCAGTGCGCCGACGAGCCCGCCGACCACGGACGCGAGCGTCGCAAGTGTGACGGCGAGGGCGCCGTCGCCGCGCTTGGCCATCGGAAAGCCGTCGAAGGTCGTTGCGATCGCAGACGGCGTGCCTGGTGCGTTGACCAGAATGGCGGAGTAAGATCCGCCGTAGATCGCGCCAGTGTAGATCGCACCAAGGACGATGAGGCCCGATGCAGGGGCCATCGTGAAGGTGAACGGGACGAGGACCGCGACGGCCATCGTCGCAGACAGACCGGGAAGCGCGCCGATCACGATGCCTGCGGCAACACCGCCGAGCGCAAGAAGGAGATTGTAGAAACTGACAGCTTCTACGAAATAGCCAAGGAGTTCCATGGTTAAGCCGAACTGGAGGGACTGTCGCTGCGCAGCCGCTCCTCGATGAGCAGCTGCGCGATGGACCCAGAATGAACCGTCAGATCGGTTCGGTCAGTTCAATTCGGTGACGCCTGTTCGATCCCCATCGTTTCGGCGACCTGGTCGTATTGCTGCCGGCGCTCCTCAAGGAACTGGTCCATCTCGGCATACGGCACGTCGATCACGACGAAGCCGCCTTCCTCCATCTTCTTGACGAACTCGGAATTCTGATTGACCTCTCCGATGATGTCCGAAAGCTGTTGGCGGATTTCCTCGGGAGTGGAGTTCGGAACTGCGATCCCGCGATAGGCCCCGCCCACCATGTCGTAGCCGAGCTCTCGCATCGTGGGTGTGTCGGGGAACGAAGGCAACCGCTCTTCCGATGCGACCGCCAGCACCCGAACGGAATCACCCTGGTTGAGGGCTGCCGTAGAGTAGCTGAACGAGGCCTGCACCTGATTGCCGAGCATGGCCGTGATGGACGGGCTCGTTCCGGAAAATGGAATATAGGTGGTCTGGATCCCGGCAAGGTCGTTCAGCTTGGTCTGGGCGACGTGGTTCGCGGAATTGGTCGCGGAACCCGAGACCGTCAGCGCGCCTGGGTTCTCCTTCGCGTAGGTGACGAAGTCCTCCATCGTCTCGAACTGACTGTCGGCCGGGACGATCAGCGCGTCCGGCGTGTACTGGAAGAAGTAGACATTTGTGATGTCGCTGGTCTGGTAACCGACGTCCTGCGCCATCGGCTGAAGGATGATGTGCGGCAGGTTGGAGCCCATGATGGTGTAGCCGTCGCCGCTCATTCCGTTCAGCTGCGACCAGGCCTGCGCGCCGCCGGCGCCCGAGATGTACTGGACGACAATGCTCTGACCCGTAACCTCTTCGAGGTAAGGCTGCTGAAGCCGCGCTGCTACGTCAGACTCGCCGCCGGCGTTAAAGGGGATGATATAGTTGATCGGCTGCGAGGGAAAATCTTGAGCCGATGCAAGGCTGGTCGACAGGCTGAGCGCGAAGACGGCGCTCGAAAGAAGCAGTGCGATACGCATGAATAATTCCTCCCGGTTTCAGATCCGCCCGATAAGGATTTGGCTACGCCCTCCCGCGTGCCACTCACTGGCGGTTGGCCGTATCAGGCCCGATTAGAACCGGCTTGTCAATGTTGTGTTCGTTGTTGCATGCAAGAAAGAATGCAGGATCACTTGTCGATAGGTCCGGCGATGACTACGGTTCGGCCAAGCGAAGAAAAAGGCGAAGGCAGTCATGTCGGAACTAGCGGAAGGGATACGCTTCGGTGTGCACTCAGCCCAGGAACGCAAGCCAAGACTCGTGGACTCGGCCTATTCGGCGATTAAATCGGCGATCAGAAACGGGACGTTCCCGCCCGGCTTCCAAGGTTCCGAACTTGAAATTGCGCAACGGCTTGGCATGAGCCGGACGCCGGTGCATCAGGCAATCGTCCAACTACAGTCAGAAGGCATGCTTGAATTGCGCGCCAAGCGCGGCGTCATTGTTACCGCGCTCTCGCCTGACGATATGCGCGAGGTTTACGACGTAATCGTTGCCGTTGAAGGGATGGCAGCTCACATTATCGCGACCCTTCCGGCTGATGAACGGGACACGATCTGCGACCGTTTGGAGGGGCTCAACGATCGGATGAGACAGGCGCTTGATGAAGACGATCTCGACCGATGGGCCGATGAGGATGGTGCGTTCCACTCCATGCTTGTCGAACGAGCAGGCAATGGAAGGCTTGAGCGGATTGCGGCGGTCAATCTCGACCAGTCCCACCGTGCACGACAGGTGACACTCAATCTTCGGCCAAAACCTGTTCAGTCTCTTATAGAACATAAAGGCATTATCGACGCGATGCGGAGCGGCGATGCACCGAATTCTCGCCTAGCCGCCCAGCAGCACAAAGAGAGAGCACGAGACATCGTGGTCCCACTGCTTCGCCGTTACAAGATGAACCATCTTTAATTGGAAGACGGTTCATATCAAACCTGTTCAATCCATTGGTTCGGCGATGACTTAATATAGTCCCTGACCGATCACCAACGGGCGCGCATCGAAGGCTTGCTGCCCGGCACGCAAAGCGAACCAGACCGCAGCGGCGTCGACGATCGACTGTTAGCCGATGCGATCCTGTGGATGGCCTGTAACGCAGCACGTTGGCGCGATCTGCCGCCTTCGTTCAGCAAATGGACGGGTGTCCATGCCAGGTTCCGACGATTGTCTCATGTGGGCGTGCGGCAGCGACTGGTCGAAAGCCTGACCGAAGACCCAGACTTCGAATATGGTCTTGTCGATAGCACGATCTCGAAAGTCCACGACGATGCGAGTGAGGCCAAAGGGGGCTCAAGCTGCCGGTATCGGACGCTCTCGCGTGGGCCTGACGACCAAGCTCTACGCCGCCGTCGATGTGATCGGCGTGCCGCTTCGCATTCGACCCTCGTCAGACCAACCCGACGCACAAGCACACGATCGATTGGTTCCTCAACAAGATGCGCCAGCAGATCGATTACTTTCTCAGCCGGCTCAAACGCTTCCGCCACATTGTCTTGAGCTGAGAGTAGACGCTTTGCGCATTCGTGAGCTTATCCATCTCGCATGCGCACTGTTTTGGCTCAAACGAATGCAGACGCGACCTTAGCGCATGAAGGTGGGATTCTTGCGATAAAACTCGTCGCGCATGCGCCTAGCTTCACGAACACTGTAGACGAAGCCGAAGAAAGCGTTGCTTAAGCGGTTCGAGCGCTTACGAGGTTCGATTTTGGTCGATGTCTCGGTCATAGGTTTCTCCGTTTGGCGTTCAGCGACATCGTCCAAACGGAATCCGCATGGAAGGCGCGTAACTTTCACCCTGTTCTATGGCCAAATCCATTGGCGCCTGCCAGATGCTGCAGTGCAAACAAGCCATGCGCTCCGCGCGTGTCTTGGGCAGAACCGAAGGTTCAAAGTCGGAGGCGAAAGGAGGCAGATGTCTAGTGGCCCGGTCGCAAATTTCTGGCGGTTAACGGTTCCGTGACCATGATCGGCGAGTTTCGCGCTCTCACTGCTGGAGAGCCTTGCGATGATCCTGAACACAATCGCCGAGAAGCTGAAGCGGCAGTGGAAGGACGACTTCAAATGCCGGCAGTTCGAGGCTTGGCTGATGGTATAGGCGGTGACCTGGTATCTGCGCGGGCTTGTCGCAACTTTAGGCGCGGGTCGCAAAAGCCCAGTATGGCCCGAAACTTTCAGACTTTGTTAACTTTTTGAAGCCCGAAGATCTGCGCGACGAGATCGTTCTGGCTATGAACGGTCCACTCGCCGGCGAAGCCGAAACCCTTCTTCAGCCAGAGCATCGCCTCGAACCCCT
>NZ_JBEHWS010000026.1:0-23524 GCF_040239565.1 Fulvimarina thalattae | reverse complement strand
CCAGGCCTCAAACTGCCGGCATTTGAAGTCGTCCTTGGACTGCCGCTTCAGTTTTTTGGCGATCGTGTTCAGGATCATGGCAACGCTCTCCGTCAATGAGAGCCCGAAAATCAGTGAACACGGGGTCCTTTGCGGGAGAGGGCGAAATCCTACCCTAAGCGCTGAGAACGCGTTTTCCGTTTTCGCGAAGCTCTCCGTTCGGACCGACATAGCGGTAGAGGGTCACGGGTTTGACGCCGAGTTCGGCGGCGAGGTCCGCGACGGAGGTGTCGCGATTGGCCATGGCGGCCTGGGCAAGGCGAACCTGCGCTTTCGTGAGCGCGAATTTGCGGCCGCCCCGTCGACCGCGGGCGCGCGCAGCTGTGAGACCGGCGATGGTCCGCTCGCGGATCAATTCACGCTCGAATTCGGCCAAGGCGGCGAAGATGCCGAAGACCAACCGTCCCGCCGGCGTGGTGGTATCGATTTGAGCCCCCTGTCCGGTGAGTACGCGTAGGCCGATCCCGCGATCGGTCAGATCCTTTACGACATTGACGAGGTGAGCGAGATCGCGGCCGAGGCGATCGAGCTTCCAGACGACGAGCACGTCCTCTTTGCGTAGCGCCTTGAGGCAAGCGTCGAGGCCGGGGCGGATGTCGCGCTTGCCGGAGACCTGATCCTCGTAGATCGCGGCCGTGTCGACGCCCGCCGCAGTCAGTGCGTCGCGCTGGAGATCGAGGCTTTGGGAGCCATCGGCTTTCGAGACGCGGGCATATCCAATGAGCATTCATGTCTTATACGTTCGTTTGCGATGCGGTCACGCCGAAATGTTGGATCGAGCACGCATTTGCATCTTATCTTATGTCGCAATCAAAGCTGCGCAAATATGCCCAATTTCAGAAAGATATAGCCATGCCCCGCCGCGCCGTTCTTACCGCCCGGCAGCGCACCGCCCTGTTCGGCATGCCCGAAACGCAAGAAGCCGTACTTCGACATTGCGTCCTGAGCGACACTGATCTCATCCACATCCGGCGTAGGCGCCGACCGCACAACAGGTTCGGCTTCGCGCTTCAACTATGCGCTCTCCGGTACCCCGGTCGGTTGATCCAGCCGGGCGAGGTGATCCCGGCACTGATGCTCGCCTTCATCGGTGCGCAGCTCGGCGTCACCGGCGAGACGCTGCTCGATTACGGAGCGCGCGAGGCCACCCGCTATCAACATTCGACGGCCCTGCAACATCTCTACGGCTACCGTCCCTTCGAAGGGCAGGCGCGGCGGGATATGGTGGACTGGCTTGCCATTGCCGCAGAGAGTGCCCGGTCGAATGACGGTCTCGCCTGGGCCATGCTGGAGGAACTGCGCCGACGTCAGATCATCGTGCCCGCACCAAGCACCGTCGAGCGCCTGTGCGCCGATGCCTTGGTCACCGCGCAGCGCGCTATTGCGGCTCGGATTGCCGGTCGCCTCGACACCGGACTGCGGGAGCAGCTAACGGCGCTGCTGTCGGAAACCGTGGGGTCTCGCGCCCTCACGCGGTTTGTCTGGTTGCGATCGTTCGAGACCGGCGCAACCTCGAACGCGGTCAACGATCTTCTCGACCGGCTGGACCGACTCCGCGCCGTCAACGCCTCGCCGGAAGTTCTGAACGGCATCCCGGCGCATCGCGTAGCTCGGCTGCGTCGCCAGGGAGAACGCTACTACGCCGACGGTCTGCGCGACCTTCCCGAAGATCGCCGCTTCGCCATCCTGGCGGTCTGCGCAATCGAATGGCGCACCGCTATCATCGACGCGGTGATCGAGAGCCATGACCGGATCAGCGGCAAGACCTGGAAAGCGGCGGAACGCCGGGCCGATGCGGTCGCTGCCGATCACAAGGCGTCTCTCGCCGAGACCCTGAAGGGATTCGCCACCGTCGGGACCGCGATGCTGAACGCCCGCGCTGCCAGCAGCTCCGTCGATGGAGCAGTGGAGAACGCAGTCGGATGGGAGGCTTTTGCGCAGTTGGTCGGAAGCGCGGGCGCGCTGACCGGCAAGCTTGCCGCCGATCCGGTCGATTTCATCACTGATGGTCATGCCCGTTTCCGCCGCTACACTCCGCGATTGCTGGACACGCTCGATCTTCAAGGCGGGCGCAACTCTGGGCCTGTTCGGGAAGCCGTGACTGCGCTGCGGGCGTTGAACGCCGTCGCCGATACCGGCGCGCAACCCGATCTCCCGACAACGTTCCTGCGCCCGAAATGGCGGGCGCACGTGATTGGCAAAGACGGGATTGATCGCAAGGTCTGGGAAACCGCGCTGTTGTTTGCGATCCGGGATGGCCTGCGGTCAGGCGATCTCTGGGTCACAGAGAGCAAACGTCATCGGCCTTTCTCGGAAGCGCTGGTTCCGGCGGAAGTGGTAGCTAGAAGCCCGCGCCTCGCCGTTCAGCTCGATCCCGCCGACTGGATCACCGAACGCAAGGTCGCGTTGAACCAGGCGTTCGCGACTGTCGGTGATCTCGCCCGACGCGGTGCCCTGCCGAACGCAGCCATCGAGAATGGCATCTTGCGGCTCGAAAAACTGGAACGCGCCGAACCTGAGGGCGCCGAGGCGCTGATCCTCGATCTCTACCGCCGAATGCCGACGGCCCGCATCACCGACATCCTTCTCCAGACCGACGCCGCGACCGGGTTCACCGAGGCTTTCACCGACCTACGCACCGGCTCACCCAGCAAGGACAGGACCGGACTGCTTTCCGTGCTGCTCGCCAACGGCGTCAACATCGGCCTCTCGAAGATGGCCGCCGCCACCGGTGCGCATTCTTTCTGGGAACTGCTGCGCATCGCACGCTGGCATGTCGAGGAGGACGGCTACGCCCGTGCGCTCGCCATGATCGTCGAGGCGCAAGCCGCGCTGCCGATGGCCAGGTTCTGGGGTGCGGGAGAGACAGCATCTTCGGACGGTCAGTTCTTCTCCGCCGCCGGGCCGGGCGAGGCGATGAACCTCGTCAATGCCCGCTACGGAACCGAGCCGGGGCTGAAAGCTTACAGCCATGTCTGCGACCAGCTCGCGCCCTTCGCCGTCCGCACGATCCCCGCCACCGCCTCGGAGGCTCCCTACATCCTCGACGGGTTGCTGATGACCGACGCCGGACGGCGGGTTAAGGAGCAATACGCCGATACCGGCGGCTTCACCGACCACGTCTTCGCGCTCTGCGCCATCCTCGGCTTCCTGTTTGCGCCGCGCATCCGCGATCTGCCGTCGAAACGGCTCTACGCCTTCGATCCCGCAACCGCGCCAACCGCGTTCAGGCCGCTAATCGCCGCCAGGATCAGGGAGGACCTGATCGCGCGGAACTGGCCGGATATCCTGCGCCTCGCCGCGAGCGCCGCCGCCGGGTCCGTTCCGCCCAGCCAGCTCCTGCGCAAACTCGCCGCCTATTCCCCTCGCAACGATCTCGCCCTGGCGCTGCGCGAGGTCGGACGGGTCGAGCGCACCCTCTTCATCCTGCGCTGGATCAGCGATACCGCTCTCCAGCGGCGCGCCCAGCTCGGCCTGAACAAGGGTGAGGCGCATCATGCTCTCAAGCGCGCCATCGCCCTCGGCAGGCGCGGCGAGATCAACGATCGCACCGCCGAAGGCCAGCATTTCCGCATGACGGGCCTCAACCTGCTCGCCGCGATCATCATCCACTGGAACACTGCCCGCCTCAGCGAAACCGTCGCCACCCTCACAGCATCAGGAAACCCGCCCGATCCCGCGCTCCTGGCTCACGTCTCGCCACTCGGATGGGAACACATCCTCCTCACAGGCGAATACCGATGGAACGCTTAGGGTAGGATTTCGCCCCATCCCGCAAACTACCCCATGGTGCCCAAATCTCTGAAATCCCTGATCGGGGGCAGGGTCAGAGAGAGCACGATCACCGCCAACTGGCCGGATATCCTGCGCAGCGCCGCCACCATGGTCGCCGGGATCATGCCGCCCAGTCAGCTCCTGCGTAAATTCGCCGCCTACCCCGCCAGCACGATCTGGCCGTGGCCTTAGAGTCCGTTTGAGAATGGGGTCAGTGGCTGATCCGTCGTAGCATGAGGCTTCCCATGGCGACGTGGATCATGGCCTCGGAGACATCGATCCGTTTTTCGTAGTCGCGGACCAGCCGTCGCCATCGGATCATCCATCCGAAGGTCCGCTCGACGACCCATCTGCGCGGGACGACCTTGAAACCTTCGTCCTTGTCGATCCTGCGGACGATCTCGACGACGAAGTCGAGAAAGGCCGCCTTGTCCATCAGCTTCGTGCGATCGTAGGCGCCGTCGGCGAAGAGGTGCTTGATCCAGGGCCAGCGTTGGCGGATCGCATCCAGAATATGCTGCGCTCCCGCACTGTCGGAGACGTCAGCCGGGGTGAGGTTCACCATCAGCATGCGCCCATCCGTATCGACGGCGATATGACGCTTGCGCCCGGTCACCTTCTTTCCACCGTCGAAACCCCGCACAGCCCCGGCTGCCGGTGCTTTCACGCTCTGGCTGTCGACGACGCCAGCCGTTGGGCTCGCCTCGCGTCCAGACCGCTCGCGGTCCAACATGAGCGCCACATTGTGGATCGCTTTGAACAGCATGAGACGCACGAAACGGCGAAACCACCAATAGACCGTCTGCCAGGGTGGGAAGTCCTTCGGTAGCATGCGCCAGCCGCCGCCCGTTCGCGTCTGGTAGCGGATCGCGTTCACGACCTCGCGCATGTCGACTGTCCGCTTACGACCGCGCTTCGCCGGCTCCGGCAGAAACGGCGCGATCGTCTCCCACTCGGCATCTGTCAGGTCAGTCGGATAGCGCTTCGTCTTTCGTTCGATCGAAGCCATTCGGGCTCGCGTCTTTCGTGTCCACATAGACAGTGTGAATCACGAATGAACCTGTGACGAAACCCATTCTCAAACGGTCTCTTACGAGAGATCGGACGGATCGAACGCACACTCTTCATCGTCGAATGGTTGCTCGACACCGACATGCAGCGCCGCGCGCAGATCGGTCTGAACAAAGGAGCGGCTCATCACGCGCTCAAGAACGCCTTGCGGATCGGAAGGCAGGGCGAAATCCGCAACCGTACCGCCGAAGGCCAGCATTACCGGATGGCGGGCCTCAGTCTTCTCGCAGCTATCGTAATTTACTGGAACACCCTGCATCTCGGCCATGCCGTCGCCGCCCGCCGAAAGGCCGGGTTCGACTGCCCGCCCATTCTCCTCGCCCATATCTCTCCTCTCGGATGGGCACATATCCTCCTCACCGGCGAATACCGATGGCCGGAAAAGTGACGAAGCCGCTTAACGTACGATTTGGCCCCCTACCGGAGCAGACCCCAACTTGCGACACGACCAAATTCCTTGCCGAACCGGCGTTGCGGTTTACCCATGAAATGCTCCTCTTTCATTCAGAAGAGCTCTCCACTTTCCCGGGGCAAGTCCAGCCATGTCGGCATGGCTCAGAGTTGGCGATACCGTGTGGCCAGGGCGATGAGATCGGCCTCACGCCCGTGGGGCGCAATCAGCTGGACGCCGGTGGAAAGACCGCCGCGAAAGCCCGCAGGCATTGCGAGAACCGGACAACCCGACAGGGTGCCGGGGGCGACGCATTCCATCCAGCGATGATAGCTGTCCATGGTTCGCCCGGCGATTTCCTTCGGCCAGCGCCATTCGATCGGAAAGGGCCAGACCTGCGCTGCGGGAAGGGCGAGAATGTCAAAGCGCTCGAACAGCGCCACCAGCCGCAAATGCAAGGCCGATCGCACCTCATAGGCCCGATGGAGGTCCATCGCCGACAGCTTGAGGCCGTTCTCGATCTCCCATTGCATCTCCGGCTTCATAAGATCGCGCTTTCGGGGATCGGCGAAGAGATCGCCATAGCGCGCGGCGATGACGGCGTGACGTTGAAGGGTGAAACTCTGCCAAAGGCCTTCGGGATCAAGACCGAGCTCGGCCCGTTCGACGCGGCTCCCGGGAAGGCGCGCCAGCGCGGCCTCGCAGGTTTCGAGAATACCGTCTTCGGTGGCGAGGTGACCGTCCAGATCGCCAAGCCAGCCGATCCGCACCGACCGGCCTTCAAATCTCGGGGCCTGATCGATCTGCGGAAGTCCCGAGGACAAAGGCTGGCGCGGATCGGCGCCGGCCTGAACGGCAAGGAGAAGCGCCAGATCGTCCGCGCTTCTCGCCATCGGCCCGTCGGTTGCAAGGGAGGCGGAGAAGACATCGCCCGCCGGCAGGCTCGGGACGCGGCCGAATGAGGGCCTGAGGCCATAGACATTGTTGAAGGCGGCGGGATTGCGCAGCGACCCTCCCATATCGGAACCATCCGCGATGGGGACCATGCGCAAGGCAAGCGCGACGGCCGCGCCGCCGCTCGAACCGCCTGCCGAGTGGGCAGGATCGAAGGCATTGCCGGTCGCCCCGAACACTTCGTTGAAGCTATGCGAGCCAAGGCCGAATTCCGGCGTGTTGGTCTTACCGATGATGATCGCGCCCGCCTTGCGCATGCGGGCCGTGGCGATGCCATCCTCGTCCGGCACGAAATCACGAAAGATCGGCGAGCCGAAGGTCGTCCTCAGGCCTTTGGTTGGCGAAAGATCCTTGATGGCGACGGGAAGCCCGAACAAGGGTCCTGCCGCCGCGCCTTTCGCCAAAGCAGCGTCGGCGCTTTCGGCTTCAGCGAGGATTTCTGCGCGCGGGCGCAGCGAGACGATCGCGTTGACGCGCGGGTTCTCGTCGTCGATCCGGTCGAGAAAGGCCGAGACCACTTCGAGGACGGACAGCTCGCGCGCCTTGATCCGACCCACGAGTTCGCCCGCATCCATGGCGCAGATCGGCGGAATGACCGAGCCTTCGGGCGCGGCGAGACGGCCCTCTTCGTCGAAGGGGGTCACGCACCAAGCTCGGCGAGAAGACCGGCGATAAGACGCCCGCGCGAGGCGAGACTGTCCACCTCGATATGCTCATTCAGCGTATGAACATCGGCGCCGACGACGCCGAGCCCGTCAAGGGTCGGCAGGCCCATCGCCCCGGTGAAGTTGCCGTCGGAACCGCCGCCTTCGCTGGCATGGGCGAGCGGGAAGCCGAGACCGCCGGCGATGCGCCTGGCGCGCTCGTAAAGGTTCATCGTGTCGGCGCTCGCCTCCCAGACGGGGCGAACGACGCTTTTCTCGACGAAGAAGCCGGTGCCGTCGTCCTTGCGGTCGTTAAAGGCGAGGATCCGCTCCGCGCCGTGGTCGAGATCGCCCTGGCGCTTGGCCATGGAGAGACATTCGGCACGGCAGATCGTCGGCACGCAGTTCACCCATTGCCCGCCATGCATGACGGAGACCGAGAAGGTGCAGTCCTCATCGGTCATGTCCTCGATCTCGATGAGCTTACGCGCCATCATCTTGACCGCCGACTGACCGGCCTTCAGCGCCGCGCCCGCATGGCTCGGGCGGCCGATGGCGGTCAGATGATAGCGTGCGATGGCATAGCGGCCGGTCACGACCGTGTTGCGCGCCCAGGCAGGTTCGGGAACGAGGATATATTTGTGCTTGGCCGCCTCCGCCTCGATTAGGGCGCGCGTGCCGGGCGTGCCGATCTCCTCGTCCGAGGTGAGGAGAACATGAACCGGAAGCGGGGTTTCGACGCCCATATCGGCCAGCGCCTTGACCGCGCTGATCGCGGCATAATTGCCGCCCTTCATGTCGCAGATGCCGGGGCCCCAGCAGATATTACCCTCGCGGCGGAAGGGCAGTTTTTCCAAAGTGCCGAGCGGATGAACCGTGTCGAGATGGCCCATGATCAAAATGCCGGGTTCGCCGGATTTTGGATGGGGAAAGGAGGCCTTGGCGCAGTCGCCGAGCCCTTCGGGCCCGGGAATGATCTCGACGTTAAAGCCCATCCCCTCCATGTCCTCGGCCGCCATCGCCGTCATCTTGTCCACCGACGGCTTGTCATAGGTCGGGCTTTCGAGCTCGACCCAGCGCCTCAGCCCGGTGAGCATGGCTTCCGGGTCTAGGGGCACGGTGTTCACATCGATCGTCATGTCAGTCCTCGTTTGGTCTGGTCAGCCTGCAAGGGCCTTGCGGGCAAAGAGGGGCCCGGTGCCCAGAACACTCACGCCTTCAGGCGCTTCTCGGCGATGCGGGCAAGAAGGCTTGCGCCGATGGGCAGAATCTCGTCGTCGAGAATGAAGCCTGGATTGTGCAGCGGCACTGTGCCGCCATGGCCGACCCAGCAATAGGCGCCGGGGACGGTTTTCAGCATGTCGGCGAAATCCTCGCTGCCCATGGTGGGGCGCGGATCGGTGATGACGCTTTCACTGCCGACGATCTCGGCCGCCGCCTCGCGCAGTGCCTCGGTCGCCGCCTCGTCGTTTTCGAGCACGGTGAAGACATCGCGAATATCGACGTCGATCTCGCAGCCATAGGTCTGCGCGACACCCGCCGCGATCTCGCGCAGGCGGGCCCGCACCAATTCGCCCACCTCGTCGTGAAAGAAGCGGATCGTGCCGGCGAGCGTGGCTTCCTCCGGAATGACGTTATAGGCCGAGCCGGAGATCATCTTGGTGATCGACAGGACCGCCGGCTTCAGCGGATCGACATTGCGGCTGACGATGGTCTGAAGGTGCTGGCCGAGCGCCATGGCGATGATGATGGCGTCCTTGGAATTATGCGGCATCGCCGCATGGCTGCCACGGGCCTTGATCGAAATATCGAAGAAGCTCGCACCGGCCATCGCCTTGCCCGGAAACACCGCGACCTGACCGATCTCCAGATCCGGCATGTTGTGAAGCCCGTAGATCTCGTCGCAGGGAAAGCGCTCGAACAGCCCGTCGGCCAGCATTGCCCTTGCGCCGCCAAGCCCCTCTTCCGCCGGCTGAAAGACGAAGACGAGCGTGCCGGAAAAATCGCGATTGCGCGCGAGATATCGCGCCGCACCGATGAGCATGGTGGTGTGCCCGTCATGGCCGCAGCCGTGGAAGCGGCCGGGATTCTGCGAGCGGTAGGGAAGATTGGTGAGTTCCTCCATGGGCAGGGCGTCCATATCGGCCCGAAGCCCGATGCGCCTTCCCTCCCCGCCCGCACCTTTCAGGATGCCGACGACGCCCGTTGCGCCAATCCCCGTATGGATTTCGTCGAAACCGAAAGATTTCAGGGCTTCGGCGACAATGGCGGAGGTTCGGGTCTCCTCAAAGCCGATTTCGGGATGGGCATGCAGATCGTGGCGGATCGCGGTCAGATCGGCCTTGAAGCTCTCGATTTCGGGAATGATGGTCATGGTTGCCTCTCCTTGCGGGTCGCATCGACGGCGAGCCTTGCATATCTCTTTGGTGTGTCAGCCCGCGCCATTCGGAGCCGGGTCGTCCGGCGTCAGGGCGATGCCGGGCCGCAATTTCAAGAAGGGAAGCGAGGCCGGTGACAGCGGCATCGGTCCCGGCGCGGTCGCTGTCAGGATGGTTTCGGCCATGGAGGAAAAATCGGCGCGGAAATGGACCGAGCTTTTCACCACCAGAATTGCCTGGGCCTCCGGCGCGACGCCGACAAAACGGAACATCTCGCGATCGGCCGCCTGAGCCTTGGCCGAGGCGACGACGACGCTGACTCCGCCGATCGTCAGCCGCGCCGAGGGGCCAAGCTGCATCCGCGCCCCGCCATAATATGGGCCGGGCGCGATGAACTCCCCGTCGGAGAGCTCCGAGACCTCGAAACTGCCGACAAAGGGCGCATCGCCCGGAACACCCGACTGGCCACCGAGAGAGAGCGTCAGCGTCGCGCCTTGACCGGCCTCATGGGCAGCCTTGGCTGCGGCGGGATCATAAAGGACGCCGATCGCCGCGCGTGTCGCGCCTGCTTCGATCAGCGCTCTCAGCATGCCCGTCGTATTGGAATCGCCGCCGGCGCCGGGATTGTCCTGGGTATCGGCAATGACGACCGGCCGATCCGTGGTGGCGGAGATGCGCATTGCCTCGCGCACAGCCTCCAGCGGTTCGAAGGAAACGCCGGTGAAGGCGGCCCTCGCGGCCTCGATCTGGCTTACGATTGCTTCTGCCGCGCCTTCTGCCGCCTCTTTCGTCGCGCCATAGGCCAGCACCGAGGGGCCGCAATCGGCAATGTCGGCGGCCGGGAAGCCGCAGAGGAAGGAGACCGAAGCGACATCGCCGGTCTCGATCTCGGGCAAACGCCCGTAGATCGAGGCGTTCGGCTCCATATCCGTCGACTGCCAGGCGATCGGGATCAGAAAGGGTATTTGCCGGAAGGCCTTTTCAGCCCGTTCGCCTTTGAGAAGGTGAGCAAGATGGACGGCGGTCCGCCGTCCTGTGTCGGCCATGTCCACATGGGGATAGGTGCGATAGGCGGTCAGGAGATCGGCCGTCTCCACCATCAACGGCGTCGCATTGCCGTGGAGATCGAGGCTCGCGACAAGCGGAATATCGGGGCCGATCACCGCCCTCACCCGCGCCAGAAGCTCACCCTCGCCATCATCGAGATGTTCTGTGACCATGGCGCCGTGAAGATCGAGATAGACCGCATCCACCGGGAGAGCTGCCTCGATCCCGGCAACGATCCGGCCTGCGATGACCTCGAATGCTTCTTTGGTCACATGGGCCGAGGGGCTGGCCGCCGTCCAAAGGGTGGGAACAAGCGCCCAGCCCTTTCGCCCCGCCTCCTCGATGAAACCGCAAAGGCCCATATTGACGTTGCGAAGCGCCTCCAGCACCGCCCGGCCTTCGGCCATGGTCGGCCAGCCGCCGCCATGCTCGAATGCGGCAAGTCCCGCTTTCGTCGGCGCAAAGGTATTGGTCTCGTGCATGAAGCCGCCGACGGCGATGCGCGGGGCGCGTTGACGAGCACCCTCCCCGGCATCTGCGGTCATGGCCTCACCTCTTGCCCTGCCGCGTCAACGCCCATGGGCGCGAGCGGACGAAAATTTGGGAAATCCCAATGGCGGCCGGGCGCTGCCTCGATCAATTGCCGCGTATAGGCCTCGCGCGGATGGCCGAGAACCTGAGCCGTCGGCCCGTATTCGACGATGCGTCCGTTCTGCATCACCACGACATCGTCGCAGATCTGAGCCGCGACGCGCAGATCATGGGTGATGAAGAGAAGCGCGACGCCCAGCCGGGCCTGAATATCGTCGAGAAGGTCGAGCACCTGGGCCTGGACCGAAACATCGAGCGCAGACACCGCCTCGTCGGCGACCAGAACATCCGGTTCCATGGCGAGCGCGCGGGCAATCGCGATGCGCTGGCGCTGGCCGCCGGAGAACTGGTGCGGATGCCGGTCGATGGCATCACTCGGAAGGCCGACGAGTTCCAGCAGCTCGCGCGCCCGCTCGCGCGCATCCTTCGCCGATGCCCCGTAATTGATCGGCCCCTCGGTGATGCTGTCACCAACGGTAAGGCGCGGATTGAGCGAGCGGTTGGGGTCCTGAAAGATCATCTGGATCTGCTTGCGGGCAGGTCGCAAGGCCCGGCGCGAGAGGTCGGCGATCTCATGTCCGCGCAGGCGGATGCTGCCCTCAGTCGGGTCGATAAGCCGCATGACGCAGCGCGCGACGGTGGACTTGCCCGAGCCGCTCTCGCCGACGACGCCGAGCGTGCGTCCACGTGTCAGCGTCAGATTCACATCCTTGGCCGCGACCGTTCCCGCGTGTTTCTTGAAGATGGATGCGCGACCATAGGTCATGCCGAGCCCGGTGGTTGAAAGCACCACCTCGTTCGAGGTGCTTGCCCGCGCCTTGCGTGGGTGGAGCGCCGGCACCGCGGTCAGAAGATCGCGGGTATAATCGCGCTTGGGGTCTTTCAGGATCTCGCCGATCGGCCCCTCTTCCACGAGTTCGCCGTGGCGCATGACATAGACGCGGTCCGCAATATCGGCGACGACGCCCATATCGTGGGTAATGAAGAGAACCGAGGTACCCAGCCGCTTCTGGATATCGGCGATCAGCTTCAGGATCTCTTTTTGCGTCGTCACGTCGAGGGCGGTCGTCGGCTCGTCGGCGATCAGGAGCTTGGGCTCCAGAACGAGCGCCATGGCGATCATCACGCGCTGGCGCTGACCGCCCGAGAGCTGGTGCGGATAGGACCGGCACATGCGCTCCACATCCGGCAGGCGGACGAGGGAGAGGATATCGCGAATGCGGCTCCGCCTCTCGGACCCGCTCATCTGCGAATGGGCCGAAAGCACCTCTTCCAGCTGCCGCTCGATCGTCAGCACCGGATTGAGCGCGGTCATCGGCTCCTGGAAGATCATCGACATGCGGGTGGCGCGCAGCTGGCGCAGCCGCGACGGCGGGGCGGAGAGAACATCCTCGCCCTCCACCAGAATGCGGCCCGAGCGTGCGGCAAGCGCGCCCTTTGGCAGAAGCCCCATGGTCGAAAGCGAGGTCACGGATTTGCCGGACCCGCTCTCGCCGACGAGACAGACAGTCTCGCCGGGCATGACACGAAGCGAAATGCCTTTGAGAATGGGGCTCGGCTTGCGGCCCGCGGTTTCGACGACGAGATCCTCGACGACGAGAACATCTGTCTTTTCGGCGTCTGGCGGCTCTCCATTCATCGGGGCTACCTCTTCTTTCCGAGCTTCGGGTCCATGACGTCGCGGGCGGTGTCGCCGAGAATGTTGATCGAGAGGATACAGAGCGAGAGGAAGAGACCCGGCCAGAAGATGAGGCCCGGCTTCAGCTGAAAATAGAGCCGGCCCTCGGACATGATATTGCCCCAGGACGGGGTCTCGGTGCCGATGCCCGCGCCAAGAAAGGACAGGATCGCTTCCGTCAGGATCGCCGAGGCACAGACATAGGTGCCCTGAACGATCAGCGGCGCGACGGTGTTGGGCGTCAGATGCCGCCACATGATCTTCGGCAGGCTTGAGCCGACGGCGATCGCCGCCTCCACATAGGGCTCCTCGCGGGCCGACAGTACGACCGAGCGCACGAGGCGCACGACACGCGGAATCTCGGGCACGGTGATCGCGACGAGTACGGTCCAGAGGCTGGAGCCGACCAGCGCGACGATGGCGATCGCAAGTAGGATTGCCGGGATCGCCATCAGCCCGTCCATGACGCGCATCAGCACAGCGTCGAGCACCCGGAAAAAGCCCGACAGAAGACCGAGCGGCAGGCCGATCAGCACCGCGACAAAGGCGGCGCCCAGTCCGACGATGAGCGAGGTCTGGGCACCATAAAGGGTTCGCGACAGAACATCCCGGCCATAGCCGTCCGTTCCGAAGGGATGGGCGAAGCTTGCCGGGGCGAGACGGGCCATCGGGTCCATCTTGATCGGATCATAGGGCGCGATCAACGGCGCGAAGATCGCGGCAAGAACGATGAGGCCGAGGACGATCGCGGCAAACGTCGGTGCGAGCTTCAGGGATGCGAGATCGATCCTCGGCAGGAAGTTGCGGCGTATGACCGGCTTTCCTCCAGGTCCCACTGCAGCAGTGGTCGTTTCCTCAGCCATCAGTAGCGGATCCTCGGGTCCATGAACGCATAGGAGATATCGATCAGGAGGTTGATGACGACATAGATGCCGCTTGTGAGCAGGATGAGCGCCTGGATCACCGGATAGTCGCGGGCAAGGATCGCATCGACGGTGAGGCGACCGAGGCCCGGCAGATTGAAGACGCTTTCGGTGACGACGACGCCCGAGATCATCAGTGCGAAACCGGTGCCGACCACGGTCAGGATCGGCACGGCGGCGTTGCGAAGCGCGTGGCGGAAGAGGACGATGCGCTCGGAAAGGCCCTTGGCGCGGGCGGTTCGGATATAGTCCTCGCCGAGAACATCCAGCATGGCCGCGCGGGTCATGCGGGCGATCAATGCGATATAGATCGTTGCGAGCGTCAGTGAGGGCAGCACGATCCGCTCGAAGAACGGCCAGAAGCCATCCGAAATGCTCCTGAAGCCCTGGATCGGGAAGATGCGCATGTCGATCGCGAAAAGCTGGATCAGGATGTAGCCGGTCACGAAGACCGGGATCGAGAAGCCGAGGACCGAGAGCGCCATGATCGCGCTATCGGTCAGCGTCGCATGCCGCCAGGCCGCGATGACACCCATCGGGATCGACAGGAGGAGCGTGATGATCATGGTGACGATCGCAAGGCTCAAGGTCGGCTCGAGCCGCTGATGGATCAGCGTCAACACCGGCGTCTTGGAGATCAGCGATCGGCCGAAATCGCCGCTCAGGAGCTGACCGCTCCAGGTCACGAACTGTGTGACCAGCGGCTCGTTGAGCCCGAGACTCTCGCGGATCTGTTCAAGCTGAGCGGGCGTTGCCATGTCGCCGGCGATGATCGCGGCCGGGTCGCCCGGCGTCAGCCGCAGGAGCAGGAAGACGAAGAGTGCGACGACGATCATCACCGGGATCGAGGCGAGGATGCGTCGGATGATATAGGCAAGCATGGCGAAGCCCCGCTCAATGGGTCCGGGGCGCCCCTGTCAGGCACCCGTGTCGATGCCCTCGCCGAAGACCGGCGAGGACATGCGCGTTTGCGAAGGCTTCGCCTATTCGGCCTTCGTCAGGTTCCAGAACACCGGAACCGGCATTTTGACCATGCCCGTCAGGGATGTGCTGAAAGCGGACGGGATCTTGTATTCGCCGACGGGGATGTAGTTCACGACCTCGTAGGAGTGTTTCTGGATCTCCGCTGCGATCTTCTTCTGCTCGGCTTCGTCGGACGCCTGGGCGAATTTGGAGCGCAGCTCGTCGAGCTTCGGATCGTCCGGCCAGCCGAACCAGGCCGCTTCCTTGCCGCCGCCGTTCAGCATCGGGTTGTTGATCGGGCTCCACACCTCCGGAATGATCCAGTTGGTGAAGAACATGTTCCAGCCGCCTTCCGCCACCGGAGCCTGGCTGGCGCGACGGGTGACGAGGGTCTGCCAGTCCATCGGCTGCATGTCGACGGTGAAGCCGGCATCGCGGAGCTGCTGAGCGGCAACGACCGGCTGGGCCGTCAGCGAGGCGACGTCGGTTGGCTGCATCAGGAGGATGGGTGTCCCGTCATAGCCGGCCTCGTCGAGCAGGGCCTTGGCCTTTTCCGGCTGCGGACCGTCCATGATCATCTCGTCGCCCGCATCGGTCGCGAGCGGCGTGTCGCAGCCATACATCGATCCGCACGCGTCCATGTATTCGGGATTGCCGACGAGCGCTGCGAGGATCGGATCCTGGCCGAGGGCGAGCACCGCCGCCTGTCGAATCTTCTGGTTGTCGAAAGGCGGGTTCAGCCAGTTCAGGCGCCCCATCGTCTGGTAGCCGAGCGGGCTCACGACTTCGACGGTCAGTTCCGGATTTGACTGCAGGAGCGGAAGGAGGTCGAACGGCACCTGTTCGAGGTAATCGATCTCGCCGCCATTGATGGCGTTCACGGCGGTCTGAATGTCGGGCATCGTCACCCATGTGACCTTGTCCACATTCACCACCTTGCCACCGGCGGTCCAGCTCGGCGGCTCGTCACGCGGGACATAGTCCTCGTTCTTCTCATAAACCGCCTTGATGCCCGGCTCGTATTCGGACTCGACGAATTTGAAGGGCCCCGAGCCGGTATAGTCGGTGATCGTCTCGCCCGCCGGCGTGTTGGCGACGCTCTCCGGCATGATGAAGGTCGGCAGGCCCGAGGGCTTGGCCATCAGTTCGAGAACGTAGTTGAACGGATCCTTGAGCTTGAGAACCGCAGTCTTGTCGTCGGTCGCCTCAAGGCTCTCGACCGATTTGAACATCATCTGGGCGCCGCCGTCCTTCTGGCCCCAGCGGTTCAGGGAGGCGACCACGTCCTTTGCCGTCACCGGCGAGCCGTCATGCCATTTCAGCCCGTCGCGCAGGGTGAAGGTGTAGGTCATCCCGTCGTCGGACACCTCCCAGGATGCCATCTGCGGCTGCGGCTTCAGATCCGAGTCCATGCCGAGCAGCGTGTCGTAGATCATGAAGCCGTGATCGCGGGTGATATGCGCCGTCGTGATCACAGGATCGAGGACGCGGATTCCCGAATGCATGACGGCGCGGATTTCCTGCGCATCGACAGGCGCGGCGGCGAGGCCGGCAAAAGCGACCGAGGATGCCAGAAGCGCGGCTCGCAGGAGCCGGGAGGGCCTAAAGGTGGTAGCGTTGGGCAGATAGGACATGCAGGGCTTCTCCAGTTGAGGCGGCGATAACGACCGGTGGACGGAAGCGATGATTAGCGCAATGCGATAATCATTTGCGGATTGAGATATCCTAGAAACATGTCTACGATCGCGTCAACTGCCATGTCAGACCAATTTTTGTGCAGCGCGGGATGAATTTGAAGACAGCGCGACGAACCGACAGTCATTTCGTCACCTCGCTTGAAAAGGCGATGCGCGTTCTGGAGTCTTTCGGACCCGAACGGGCCCGCATGGGTCTGACCGAATTGTCCGAGGCATCCGGTCTCGACAGATCCAGCGTCCAACGGCTGACGATCACGCTGCATCGGCTCGGCTATCTCGACAAGGATCCGAAGACCCGACGCTTCAGCCCCTCGATCCGCATGACCGAACTCGCAAACCGGTATCTGTGGTCGGATGAACTGGTGAAGACGGCGATGCCGCGCCTGATCGACCTTCGACATAGCCTGGGCGAGACGATCAATTTCGCCCGCCTCGATCAAACCGACATCGTCTATACGGTCCGCCTTCCGAGCTCGCGCACCAGCTATGCCGCGATGATCCTCGGCCGCCGGGTGCCGGCGCTCAATACGACGAGCGGGCGCGTCATGCTGGCTCTTCGGTCCCCGGAAGAGCGTATCCGCGCCGTCGAGGAATGGCCGATGCGCCGCTATACACCGCAAACGACGATGGACCGCGAGGCGATCCGACGGCTGATCGAGGAAGCGGCCGAGACCGGCTATTCGATCGCGGAGAACGAATTGCAGATGAACGAGCTCGCGCTGGCCGTGTCCGTCGGTCGCAGCGATCAGACGAACGGCGCGATCCATTGCTCCGTGAGCGGTACGCTTTGGACGCGCGAGCGGTTGCGGGACGAAGTGATGCCCCATCTGCGGGATGCGGCGAATGGAATTGGATGATGCCAGACACGACCATGCATAGTTTTTCCAAATCCCAGATCGTCCGCAAACCCGCAGTTTCCTCCAGGGGCGGGATCGTCGCCTCGCAGCATCGCATCGCCTCCGAGATCGGGGCCGAGGTGCTTGCCGCCGGGGGTGATGCGATCGACGCTGCTGTCGCCGTCAGCTTTGCGATTGGCGTCCTCGAACCCTGGATGAGCGGCCCGGCGGGCGGCGGCGCGATGATGGTCTGGCGGGCCGGGGAGGCCCGGCCCCATGCCCTCTCCTACGGTATGCGCGCGCCGAAGGGGCTCGACATCCGCGACTTTCCGCTCTCCGGTGAAGGCGTGGCCGGCGACCTCTTTCCGTGGAACCGGGTGGTCGATGACCGCAATCTGGAAGGGGCTTCGGCCGTCGCGGTCCCCGGCGTCGTCGCCGGTATCGGCGCGGCCCATGACAACTGGGGCCGGATGCCCTGGCGCGATCTCGTCACGCCCGCGGCGGGACTGGCACGCAAAGGGCTGAAGATCGATTGGTATGCGGGACTGATCATCGCATCCGCCGCCCGCTCGCTCGCAAAGGACCCCGATGCCGCGGCGCTGTTTCTGGAGGACGGCACCTGGCCGCCGGTCGGTGCCTGGACCGCCCTGACAGATCTGCGCCTGCCGCTTACCCGCATGGCCGATACGCTGGAGACGATCGCCGCCAATGGCCCGCGCGAAATGCAGGAGGGTGACGTCGCTAAAGCCCTCGCGGAAGACGTCTCCAACAAAGGCGGCTCGCTACGCTATGAGGATCTGAAAGACTATCGCGCCGAACTCGGCGACCCCTTGTCGATCGACGCCTTCGGCGGGCGCTGCCATGTGACGCCGAGGCTGACAGCCGGGCCCACCATGGCCGACAGTTTCGCGCGGCTGGAAGCGCTGGGCATAAAGCAAAGCGAGGGCGAACGTCTGGCGGCCCTCGCGACCGCCCTCACCGGTGCCTATGAACACAGGCTTTCCACCATGGGCGATCATGAGAGCCCGAAAGCGCCGGGATCGACGACGCATTTTTCCATTGTCGACCGGCACGGCAACATGGTGGCGATGACCCAGACGCTCCTGTCGATCTTCGGGGCGAAAGTGGTTTCGCCCTCGACGGGGCTTCTTCTCAACAACGGCATCATGTGGTTCGATCCCGAACAGGGCCGCCCCAATTCGCTTGGCCCCGGCAAAAGCTGCCTGATGAATGTCTGCCCCGCGATCGGCGAAAAGGATGGGACCCGGTTTGCCATCGGCGCGTCGGGCGGTCGCAAGATCCTGCCTGCCGTGGCGCAGCTCGCCTATCGCATGCTGGCGCTCGACGAAGACCTCGACACGGCCTTTCATGCGCCAAGGATCGACGTGTCCGGTGGGACGACGGTGGTCGCCGACGAGGCGTTGGGGCCTGAAATTCTTGCCGAGGTCGGAAAGGCCCATTCGGTCAAAGCCGTTCCGCGCCTTCCCTTTCCTTATGCCTTTGCCTGCCCGACAGGCGTGATGCGGCGCGAGGATACGAATTTCGGCGCAACCGAGCCGATGTCTCCTTGGGGAGACGCGGTGGCGGAAACGCCTGACCCACAAGCGGAATAAAGCGCCGGTCGAATATGTCATGACGTATGGCCCACCGCGCGCGCGCCTTGTTCCGAAGTTAGGAGTTCAATTGGGAAATACGTGGTCGTGTCGCCACTTTGCCCCCTGAGCCGCGAAAGCCGCAACTTTGCGGGAATTTTCAGGCTTCATTAACCTTTTGAAGCCCGAAGATCTGCGCGACGAGATCGTTCTGACGGTGGACCGTTCACTCGCCGATGAAGCCGAAGCCCTTCTTCAGCCACAGCATCGCCTCGAACCCTTTGATGGTTTGCCGGGCTGTGTTGAAAGATCGGAAGCCGCCGACCCTCGGCATCGCCTTCTTGACCCGGAAATGGTCGCTCTCGATCCCTTGCTGGAGATGCTTCATGATATGATGCACCGGATCAGGTGGCAGAATCTGGTCTTCGACAGCAGAACGGATGGCAACCGGGAACGGTCCTGCGCCGTCCGTGCCGATCGACGTCGGCGACAGAACCTGCTCGTCCTTCAGCACGTTGCTGAAGAAACGTTTCGCTGCATCGGCATCACGTTTCGCCGTCAGCAGGAAGTCGGCCGCGTTGTCGTGCTTGTCGATCCCGCGGTTCAGATACCGCCACTGGCTGCGCATCTTGATGTACGTCTCGTCTATCCGAATGGAGCCGCAATGGGGCTTACGGAACCGGCGCAACCGCTTTTCGATCAGCGGCGCGTAGGCTAGAACAGCGATTGATCGCCGAATGATCGACGGCGAAGCCGCGTTCGGCGAACATCTCCTCAAGATCCCGGTAGCTGAGTGGATAGCGCGGATACCAAGTTACCGCCTGAACGATCAGCCAAGCCTCGAACTGCCGGCCTTTGACGTCGTCTTTCGATTGGCGCTTCAGCCTCTCGGCGATCGTGTTCAGGATCATCGCAAGGCTCTCCGTCAATGAGAGCGCAAAAATCATCGGACACCGTCAACAGACGGTTAAGCGGAAAAGTTTGCGACAGCCCCTGAGATCAATGAAGATGGCGCGAAAACCGGATACCGGATGAGACGGGTCACGAAGAGACGCGAGAAGACAGACGTCTGAGCGCCGCCGGAACTCTGGACGTGGGATCCCTCATGGCATCACCGAGATGCTTTGTTACGGGGCTGTTTGAGGACTGACGGAGCCGAGATGTCCGTCAGTCGGGCGGCCGCGGCGTCACCCTCCTTACATCTCGCAGGCCATTTGAACCTTGAGAAGAATGATTTTTTGAGATTTGGTTTCTGGATGACAGAAGTGTCACCCCTTGTTCTCTGGGGCCCAAGACACCCTTGAACGGCTCGAACATGGCCGCCGGCGTCTCGACGAGCCACCGGGCAAGCCCCCTCGCCTCTTCATAGAACGGCATGACCTTCTCGGTGAGCTTCACGATGAGGCCGAGGTGAAGACCGCGATGATTGCGTGAGATCGAAAGCTCCACATAGCCGAAGCGGACGAGGTCCACGAGATAGCGCCGGATCGTGCGCGTCGAGCGGGCCATGATGTTCCCCGCCGTTCCCTTGGTGATGGTCGTCTCGCGGCCCTTGCCGCAACGCGCGCGCAGGACCTGGAGGAAGGCCTTGGCGTTCGGCGTTAGCCGGTCATCCCGGGCGGCCGTCGTCGCCATGGGCTGGGCATACTGACGGCTTTCGTTCGGGGAGGGTCGCTGATGGCGCGGCCGCGCGACCGGCGGACGGGCGACGCTCTTGCCGCCCTCCCCTGCCCCACTCGATTGCCTTGCCCGCGCACTGATCGCCGCCGAGCGCCGCTGCGCCTCGGCAATCGAGATCAGACCCGCCGCCTGATCGCGCCAGATCGCCGTACGGGCCTCGAAATCGGGATGAGGCTGCGCACCGGCACTCCCCTCCTCCGCACCCATGCAGGAGAAAAGATCGCGCGACATCGCATCCCGGTCAGAGCGCGGCGCGGCCAAGGAGGACGGCGTCCGCACAAACGGGTTCGTTCGCTCAACCAGGGGCCAGCGTTGATATGAGGTGGCCATGGTCTCTCCTTCTTGCGAAGGCATAGAAATCCCGTGGCGGCAAACCGCATTTTCTGTTGACGATGTCAGCGAAGGAGGCTAGTTCTGAAGACGACCAAGAATTCAGAGATCAGCTCCGCGGCTCCCGCTTCGGGGCTTTTCTTTTGCCTATCGGTTCTCCGCGATCGTGTTGGTGTTCGTCATTATGACTCTCCGCTTGGGGGCGGGGACATAATTTCCGGTTTGGAGCCGAGCCGCCGCTTCTGGACGCGCGGTATCGGTGAGGCGAAAACCCTGTCAGCTGACAAGGTTCGGATGATGTCCCGAGGCTTAGTCATCATCGATCCGATCGAAGAACCGCTCCATCAGCGACTGAAGCTCGGTCTCCATGAAGCTGCGAAACGGATCGGCGAGGTCCTTCGACACCGAGAGCTTGACCTCGCCATCCGCTATCGATGCCTTGCCGACGACCTTGCCGAACGGGTCCTTCAACTCGACGGCCTCGGCCTTTTTCTTCGCTGGCGCCTTCGTGGCGGAGAGCGCAAGCCGGAACCGCTCGTCGGAGGGGAGGGGCGAAACCTTGTCAGCTGACAGGGTTTTTCGAATGTCGCCTGCCGCAGAAGGACGCGCTTCCAGCGACCGGGCGAGCTCCAGCCACCGAGGCCGCCCGATCTTCGGCGCCCGGCCGATTAGGTGGATGATATCCTCGGGCACGATGCGCGGTACCATGCGAAGGCGCGCCAATTCCGCATCGTCGATCGAGAGCGCTGCACGGATATCGCGTGGGCGAACCCCCGCCCCATCCATCTGTCCGATGAAGACGGCACGCTCGATCCAGGAGAGGTCCTGCCGTGCGGCATTCTCGATGCCCTGCGCGACGACGAGCTCGTCGTCGTCGAGCGCAAGGATATTCGCCTTGACCTTGATGCCGAGCTCACGCGTCGCCCGCCACCGCCGGTGGCCGTAGACGACCTGATATCGGCCCTGCTCGGAGGGATGAGGCCGGACCTGGATCGGAACCTTCTGGCCTTCCTCCGCAATCAGCGTCTTGAACCGATCGAAGTCAACATCGGTATCGTCCGGCAGTCGGTCCACGAAGGGGGAGGGGTCTATCAGTGCCGGTTCGATATCGGTGCTTCCACCGGCATCGACCAGCGCCTGAAGACGGTCGCGCTCCTCGCGCAGCTCGGTCAGCGTCCTCTGGGTGACGCCGATGACGCCCGCCCCGACGCGTCCGCTTCGCCGCGTCTCATGCGCCGACTCACCAGGCGAAACAGCTTTGTCCGCGTCCGATGGCTCAACAGCGTCGCCGTCAGCTTTCTCCTGCGGGGAAAACGCCCCGAAGCTCGCGATGATCGATTTCTTTCCGGGGCGCTTGGTCATGACGGCCGTCCCCAGGCTTCCGTGATGAGTTGCAAGATCTGCTCGTTCACGGCGTCGATCGATTCACGCGCCCGTTTCACTGTCGATGCGGAGATATTCCCGGACTCGAGCTCGTAGAGCGTGCGCTTGGCGAGCCCCGCCGTTTCAATCGCGGTACTCTCCACCGCCGTCGATGTAAGAACGTCCTCCGCGAAGAGATGGCGCAGCATGGTCACCACATGCACCTGTGACTGATCCATCGGGTCATGACGGGTGATGACGTAGCGCAGGAAATCCTGATGCAGCGTCGCCCCCGCCTCGCGCACGACGGAAATCAGATCGCCCATCATCAGAAGAAACTGGCTCATCGACATGACGTCGAGCATCGCCGGATGCACCGTCACAATTAGACCCGTCGCGGCATAGATGGCGCCGAGCGTCAGAAATCCGAGGGAAGGGGGCGTATCGAGGAGCACAACGTCGTAATTGTCTTCCACCTCGCCGAGTGCGAGGCGAAGGCGTTCGAAAAAGATGCTGTCGGAATGGGATCCGGAGCGCGCAAGAACGCGCGGCGTCTCGTGCTCGTACTCCATCACCTCGATATTGCCGGGGATCAGATCGATGCCGGCAAAATAGGTCTTGCGGATGATTTCGGAAATCGGGCGGCGTTCCTCGTCGTATCTGAGGGCCGCGTAAATCGTCTCGTTGTGCTGCACATCCATTTCCGGCTGCGCCCCGAACATCGCAGAAAGCGAGGCCTGCGGGTCAAGATCGATCGCCAGCACGCGATAGCCCTGAAGGGCAAGGTAATGCGCCAGATGGGCACTCGTCGTGGTCTTGGCGCTGCCGCCCTTGAAATTGGCGACGGCCAGGATCTGCAGGTGCTCGCCCTCATGCCGCTTCGGGAGATAGCGCAATGCGTCGGCGGGCCGCTGCTCTGCAAAAAGCTCACGGAGCTCGTTGATTTGCGCGAGCGTATAAACCCGGTGATTGTTTTCGAGCCGGGCAGGGGAGGGACCGCGCCCCTCGTTCGACATCAGCTTGAGCGTCGATTCGGGAATGGTCGTGAGGCGGGACACTTCGTTCGTCATGAAATAGCGAAGTGACTTCTGGGCGTGCGGCGGGTACATCTGCTCGCGCCGCGCCTGAAGGTGTTCGGACAGCATGTCCGCATGTCGAATGATACGATCGGCGGGGTCGTCCCGCCGGGATTTGTCGCTCGCCACCGCTGACATAGCCGCCTCGTTTCCGCCTTGTCGGGGAAGGGGCGTCTTATCGCCTGTACCCCGACAAGACTTAGGCACGATTCTATCTCACACGTCCAGACTCGACCGTTAAGTTTTACGAAAGCTTAGAGGAACCGTGTAACCAGATCTTAGCGCGTGTATCGCGTCGGCTATGAAGTTCGACGCTAGGAAATGACCCATATGCAATCGTTACTGCCTAACCAAAAGGTGGACGTCTCCGGCAACTGGAGTTTTTGGCGGTGATCTGATTCACTGACGTCGTGGTGGTCGGGAGGATCGGATGCCGGGTCAGTTTGGATTTTGGGACGTTTCGGATCGGCTGTCTCAGCTCTCCAAACAGGGCGATCC
>NZ_JBEHWS010000025.1:0-24189 GCF_040239565.1 Fulvimarina thalattae | reverse complement strand
AATACGACACCGAGAAAATGCCTCGGCTTCGTCACGCCTCTCCAAGCCATGCTCAAAGAACTTGGCAAAGACGTCCAAATCCGCTTCTCATGATCACGTTGCACTTCATGCTGGAATCCACCGTGGGTAATTACACCGCATCAATATATTAAAAATATATTTTAATATTAATTACAAACATAAATATCTATATTATAAAATAACTCATATAATGATAGAATCGTTGTGATTCCATTATTCATTTACCTTCATCAGGCTCTGGAGCGCTGTCAAGAATGGCAACCGCGCGTGTTGGTGCGCCGGAACCGCCTTCGATCGGAAGGGGAAGCGCGACAAGCGTAGCTTGCGGCGGCAGTGTTCCGAGATTTGCGAAGTTCTCGCCGATGACGATGCCTGCTTCGAGGAGCGTCCGGTGGGCAGGGAAGTCTTCGTTCACGAAGGAGTCGATGGACAGGCAATCGCACCCGACGATGCTGACGCCACGGGCGACGAGGAGCGCGGATGCTTCGCCAGACAGGCCGGGCCAGTCCTTGAGAAAGTTCGCGTGATCGGCGGGATCATCCCAGAAGCGGTCCCAGCCGAAGTGGAAGAACACTGCAGCACCGGCTTCGATCTCGCCGTTCTCTCTTTCAAATGCAAGAATGCGATCCGGTTCCACGGCTCCGTTCGGCCCGTAATCGGTGGCTGGGATCGTCGCCATGCGGGCAACGAAACGGCCAAGCGGAAGATCGAGGATTGAAGCCGCATCCTTCACGAAATGGCGCGGAGCATCGAAATGGGTGCCGGTGTGCTCGCTGAGGGAGAGGCTGTGGTTGAGAGCGACATCGCCCCGCTCGTAGGTTTCGACGACCTCCTGGCAGTAATGCGGATGGGTGGGCCAGGTGGGCATGCCGTCCCTTAGGGAATGGGTGAGGTCGACGAGTTCGGCATCACCCTTCAGGAGCGTCTCGATATCCATCAAGCCTGCCTTGCCCTCGGAACCAGTCCGACGATGAGGATGATAAGGACGCCGGTCAGAAGCAGACGATAGCCGACCTCGATGCCGAACGTATTCAGCATGGTCGCCATCAGATTGAAGAACAGGGCCGCTCCCCAAATGCCAACCGCGTTGGCCTGTCCGCCGGCTATGCTCGTTCCGCCGAGGACGACGACCGCGATCGACTCGAGAAGGTACGTATCGCCCATGTTGAGGGCGGCGCCACCCGTGAAGCCCGCGAGGAGGAAACCACCGAGGCCGGCAAGCGCGCTGCACAGCATATAGGCACGAAGACGTACCCAGCGGACGTCGACGCCGGCGAATTCAGCCGCTCGCTCGCTCTGCCCCACGGAAAGCAGTTCACGCCCCCAGACGCTGCGCTTCAGCGCGATGGCGGCAAGCACCGTGAGCCCGGCGACGGCAATCGGCATCACCGGAATGCCGGCAAGCCGCGACGTGGTGAAGGCCGACAGCAGTGCCGGTGGCTTCAAGGTGGCCTCGCCGCCGAAATTGAAGGCGAAGGATTGGAAGACGAAGCTCCACGCGAGTGTCGCGATGATCGGTGGTAGCTTCAAGAGCGTAACCGCCGCGAAATTCAGCGAGCCGGCAAGCGCGCCGACGCCAAGGGCCGTCAACAAGCCAAACGGCAGCATGGAATCCGATCCAGACATGACGCTCATCGAGACATAGGCCGAGAGCGTCAACACGGAGGGGATCGAGAGATCTATATTGCCTGGCCCGGACGCGATGACGAACATCTGCCCGGTTCCGATCACTACGGAAATGGCGCCGAAGAGCAGCGCTGCGGCAAGGGTTGCCCAGGCTCCACCGAAGCCCGCATAGGCCATGGTGGACACCCACATGACGAAGGCGAAGAGGAAGCCGTAGGTCCAGGGAGGCGGGAGTTTGAACGTTGTCGTCACGATGGTCTTTCTCCCAGAAGAAGTCGCCCTGCGAGAACGAGGAACAGGATGAAGCCCTGCGCGCCGATCTGCCATGTCGGCGGAACCTGAAGAAAAGACAGAAGCGAGCCTGCCAAGGCGAGGGTAAGGGCGCCGATCACCGTCCCGATCGGCGAGACGATGCCGCCCGTGAAGGCACCTCCGCCGAGGATGACGGCTCCGACGCCGAGAAGCGTATAGGCGGGAGCGATATTGGCGTCCCCCGAAGTCGTAAGACCTGTCAGAAGCAGCCCGGAAAGGCAGAGAAGCACACCGGCTGCGGCATAGACCCCGGTCCGGATCGCAAGAATGGACCAGCCGGCCCGCTCCACCGATCGTGTATTTGCTCCAGCGCCGCGGAGAACGGCCCCGATCGACGAGCGCGAAATCACCCAGTGCCCTGCGAGAGCGGCGATGAGGGCGAGCCATAAAGGGAGCGGCATCAGCGGCGGGCGCCAGCTCGCGAAACCCGTCAGCCAGGCCGGTGCCTGACCGCCGGGAGCCGGAAGCACAATGACCGCCATGCCGAGCCAGATGAAAGAAAGACCGAGGGTGACGACGATCGAGGGCAGCTGTCGCACATGGATCAGCAGCCCGACCCCGGCATAACCCGCGATGAGCGCCGCGTAAATCAGAAGCGCCAGCAGCGGCGCGTCGCCGAGATAGAGCGCGGTTACGCAGGTCATGAGACCCACGAAGCTGCCATTGGCGAGATCGATATCTCCGAGCATGATCACGAGCATCTGGGCGAGCGACGCAAAGACCAACGGGATCGCCAGCTTGAAGAGCAGTGTGAAGCCGAAATAGCTCATCGCTGCCGGTCGGATCCAAAAGATGACGACGAGCATGGCGACCAGCGCCACGGCCGGAAGCCCGACGGAGAGACTGCGGCGAAGCCAGCCAGGGGAAGGCATCCGTGTGCCGCCGGCGGCTGCGTTCAGGACATCAGGCATCGCCGCCTCCAAAAGATGCTTCGAGAATGCGACCGGTGTCGATATCCTCGCCCGTAAGTTCCGTGGCGGCCCGGCCCTCCCGGAACACATAGATGCGCTCGCAATTGGTCAGTTCTTCCAGTTCGGTGGTGTACCAGACGAAGGATCGTCCGCCTTCGGCCTCGCTCCGGATCAGGCGATAGACCTCCTGCTTGGTTCCTACATCCACCCCGCGCATCGGGTCGTCGAGGAAGACGATCTCGGCATCGGAAGCGAGTGCGCGGGCGAAGAGGACCTTCTGCTGATTGCCGCCACTCAGGGAGAGGATCGGCGTATCGATCGAAGGGGCGCGGATATCGAGAATGGCGAACCATTTCTGGGCGAGGGACCGCGCCGCCTCATCCGAAACAAGGCCGCCGCGCGTGAGGGCTCTTAGGGAGCGGATCGTCAGATTATCGGCGATCGACCAGAGCGAGAAGACGCCTTCGGTACCACGATCGCCAGCGACATAAGAGACCAGTCTGCCACGACCCTTCATCGCGCGATAGATCGTGCGGAGGCGATCGCGCTGGCCGTGTCCGTCGAGACCGGCAAAGCCGATGATCTCGCCGGCGGCAGCGCGTATCTCGTGGTCGCCTCCATCGCGGCCCGGATGGGAGAGGATCGCCGGGCCCTCCGCTTGGCGCTCTGGGGCCGAACCGTGCCCGTGGCTTTCGATGCTCCCCGTCAGTTCGACAAGGGCCGAGCGGGAGAGGCCCTCGGTGGCTCGTGCGGCAACCACCTCCCCGTCGACCATGACGATCGCCCGGTCGGAAACGCTGAGGATTTCGTTCAGCCGGTGCGTGATCAGGATCGCGGCGATGCCGCGATCCGCCGCCCGGCGAATATGGGCGAGTAGCTGTTCCGTAGCGGTATGGCCGAGCGCCGAGGTCGGCTCGTCCAGAATGACGCATCTCACCGGCTCGCGGGTCACCGTATAGGCACGCGCAATCTCGACCATCTGACGCGCAGCGATCGGCAGGGAGGAAACCTCCTGGCCAACGTCGATGCCGTGACCGGGGAAGATCTCGTCGAGCGCCTCGGCGATGAGCCTTGCTGCACGCCGCCGCCAGCCGGGCCCCCTAAGGGCGCTGTGGACGATCCGCGTGTTTTCTGCCGGCGACAGGTTCGCGCAGAGCGATAGTTCCTGGAAGACACAGCGGATGCCGGCCTTCTGGGCCAAGGCCGCGCTCCAGCGGTCGACGGGTCTTTCATCCACGTCGAATTCGCCGCTGGAGCGTTCCACTGTACCTGCGACCACGTTCATCAGGGTCGATTTTCCGGCCCCGTTATGGCCGACGAGACCGACAACCTCGCCACGGTGAAGGGCGAAGTCGACGTTCTGCAGCGCCCTGACCGCACCGTAACTCTTGCCGACCTTGCGCATGGCGAGGAAGGGCGCGTCCGCGCCCGTTCCTGCCTGTGAAAGGCCGGCATCTGCTGGACTATGCATAGCGAAGCTCCGCCGATTTCAGGCCGTTAGCCTTATTCCGGGGCCGGCACCTTGGGCAGTTCCGCATCGTTGACATTGGCGTCGATGATGTCGGCGACGAGTTCCTGCGGATACTCCGCACTCACCACGCCGCCTTTGGGGACCTGACCGAGCCACGCTTCGAGATCGGGTTGATAGATCTCCAGAAGCGGAACCTCGACGAATTTCGGCACCTCCTTGCCGGCGAGGATCTGCTGCGCGACCCAGAAGGCGACTTGCGACACGCTGGGCGTCGCGCCGAGTGAGAAAGTCTCGTAGCCGGAAGCTTCGTTCTCCGCCTTCCAGAGAGCCAGCTCGTCCTCGCGATTGCCCATGATAATGATCGGCAGCTCACGGCCAGCGGCCTTGAAGGCCTGTGCTGCCCCGTAGCCGTCACCGCCCTGCGTGAGAACGGCATCGACCTCAGGCAGGGATGGAAGAATGCCGGAGACCTCCTTCTGGGCGACGGTCGAGGTCCACTGACCATAGACCTCGCCGACGGAGGTGTAGTCCGGATGATCTGCCATGGCCTTTTCGACGCCCTCGTGCAGACGCTTGTCGAAGCCGTCACCTGCCATGCCGCGGATTTCAAGAATGTTCGCCGCCTTGTCGCCGAGCTTTTCGGCGATGAAGTCGAGCTCCGCCTTGGCATAGGAGTTGAGATCGTAGTCGACGACATAGGCGCAGGGTTCCGTCACCCCGCTGGCGAAAGCGACGACGGTGACGCCGGCGTCGCATGCGTCCTTGATCGCGCCGTTGAGCGCGGTATCGGAACCCGCGAGCACGATGATGGCGTTGTAGCCCTGCAGAACGAGGTTCTGGATCTGGGCGGCCTGTTCGGTCACTGAATTGTTCGCGCTCACGACCGTCGAGCCTGCAATGACGCCCTCTTCCTCGGCCTTCGCCGCCATTTGCTCGAAGCTCTTGATCATCACCTGCCGGAAGGAATTGCCGGCATAAGAGTTGGAGAAGGCGATCTGCATGTCGCTCGTATCGCTGGAGGCGACACCGTCCTGAGCAAGCGCTGTACTTGCTGCCATCGTTGTGACGGTGAAGGCTGCGCCAAGCGCGAGCGAGCGGGTCGTTTCTTTGAGTGTCATCGGTAATCCTCCCGTTGAAAGCCAGTCGGCCATGGTCGGTCGAACAAAAGACGGCAATCCGAGAGGAGGATGCCCGGAAACGATAACGTCTCCGATCCTCCTTCGCCTGCCAAGACCTCCACAGTCTTCGCCGACCTTCCGAAAAACAGGCCTACCAACTACCATGGTAGTACGTCAATTGTCATCCCTGACTTGAATGAAAGGTGGCCAGATGCGACACGATAGGTAAAGTTTTCCGATCAATCCGAGGCTCGGCATGAAGACAAGCGTAGCGGGTGCCCTGTCTCCAAAAGACGCAAACAAAGCGGATTCACGCGCGGCCGGAAGCCGAAGTTTCGCGCCGATCGACAACCGTCTGGCAATCTCACCACAGATCTATGAACGGCTCCGCCGGGCGATCACGACACTTGCGATGTTGCCGTCGGAAAGCCTCAGCGAGAAGGAGTTGTCACAGGCGCTGGGTGTTTCGCGAACGCCTGTCCGCGAGGCCCTCATTCGCCTCGCCGCCGAGGGTTTGATCGATATCCTGCCCCAGCGTGGCAGCTTCGTCGCCCCGATCCGTCTTGCGGATGTGGAAGAGGCGCAGTTCATCCGTGAGGCGCTCGAAGTTTCCGTCATCAGCCGGCTCACTGGCCGGTGTTCACGCGAATTTATCGCCTCGCAACGTGCCAATCTCGCCGCACAGCAGCGCGCCATCGGCCAGTCCGATCACGAGCAGTTCCTGGAACTCGACGAGAGCTTTCATCGGGCCTTTTGTGAGGAGGCCGGGCTCGCGAAGAGCTGGCGCGTGATCCAGAGCGTCAAGCTGCAGATGGACCGTGTGCGCTATCTGAGCCTGCCGGAAGCCGGACAACTCGACACGCTTCTGGAACAGCACAAGACGATACTCGAGGCCCTGGAAGACGGTGATCGCAAAACCGTAAAACGGAGAATGTCCGTCCATCTTCAGGAAGTCCTGAACACCGTTCGCCGCCTCGTCGAAGTTCGGCCGGATATGTTCAGTTCCTGATCAGGCTTCAGTGCAAGGTCTGAAGCTGGCCTAAAACCGACCAATTTTGCCCGCCCACACACGGAATTCCTGACAGTCCCGGCGGCCCATCAGGACTATCTTGCCAGTTGCAAACCGACGGCCGCCGAGCGCAAAAGCCAGGCACGCTGACCTGCCACTGAATCTTCATCCAACAGCGATTAGAGTCTCGTCCGTTTCAGATACGCCGTTGGGCGCTGGTTGAGCAACCGGCGTAGGTGCGGAGCCATCCGATAGCGGAGCGCCGGAGCCGGTTGCGGTGATGGTGCGGGCGAAGTCCGCCGGGGTCTGGTAGCCGAGGGACGAGTGTGGTCGCTGGGTATTGAAATCGCTGACCCAGGCCGGGCGGATTCCATCGTGAAGTGCAACGCGATCATGAGAAGCGGATCTGGACGTCCTTGCCAAGCTCTTTGAGCATGGCCTGAAGCGGCGTGATGAAGCCGAGGGGGCCTGTCGCAACTTTGAGCTCACGTCGCAAAAAGCCCCATTTTGCCTGAAATCTTTCGGCTTTGTTAACCTTTTGCAGCCCGAAGATCTGCGCGACCAGATCGTTCTGTCGGTCGATTGTCCACTCGCCGGCGAAGCCGAAACCCTTCTTCAGCCAGAGCATCGCCTCGAAGCCCTTGATCGTTCGCCGAGCGGTTTTGAAAGAGCGAAAGCCGCCGATCCGCGGCATGGCCTTCTTCACCCGAAAATGGTCGCTCTCGATCCCCTGCTGGAGATGCTTCGTAACATGATGGACGGGATCGGGCACCACCAGCCCATCCTCGACGGCGGATCGGATCGCGCCAGGGAATGTAACGGCGCCATCGGTGCCGATCGTTGACGGCGACAGAAGCGGCTCGTCCTTCAGCATCTTGCGGAAGAACCGCCTGGCCGCATCGGCGTCGCGCTTGGCTGTCAGCAGGAAGTCGACCGCGTTGCCGTGCTTGACGATCGCGCGGTACAGATATCGCCACTGGCCGCGGATCTTCACATACGTTTCGTCGATCCGAATGGAGCCGCAATGGGGCTTGCGGAACCGGCGCAACCGCTTCTCGATCAGCGGCGCATAAGCGAGAACCCAGCGGTTGATCGTCGAATGATCGACCGCAAGCCGCGCTCGGCGAACATCTCTTCCAGATCGCGGTAGCTGAGCGGATAGCGCAGATACCAGGTCACCGCCTGCACGATCAGCCAGGCCTCGAATTGCCGGCCTTTAAAGTCGTCCTTCGACTGCCGCTTCAGCTTCTCGGCGATCGTGTTCAGGATCATGGCAGGGCTCTCCGTCAATGAGAGCCCGAAAATCATCGGACACCGTCAACAGACGGTTAAGCGGAAAAGTTTGCGACAGGCCCTCGCCGAGGGCCCCTCCCAACAGGGCCCCGACTGCGCGATCGAATTGGATGTCGTAGACAGTCACTTAGAAAGTCCGATGCAAAGCAAAATGCGTAGGATTGAGCAAACTGGTGATGTGCTCCATCACCCGATCGTCGACGGTACGGATGACCCGGCGCATGCGCAGGAACATCGTTCCGGGCTGGCAAGCCATAACTTCGGCATCCTTGGCCTCAAGCGGAACTACATCGATCCATTCCTCGCCATGGTCGGGCAAGAGGCCGGCTTCACGCAGGGTCGAATGGAGTGAGCCGTCTCTAAAGCCTCGCATGGGCAGGTTCTCGATCTCCGGCGTCATCGGGATGCGCGAGCGCTCGATCGAGATGGCGTGCCCATCGTCGGCATCGGTCCGGGCTCGGTCGAGCGCGACGAATTCGGAACTTTCGAGCGCGAGACTCCTCGCGAGATCCTCATCGCCGACAATTTCGAGACGCAGGGTCCGCGTCAGGACGTTCGCGCCAGCCTTTTCAAGGGCCTTCGTCCAGCCCGCCTCATCGGCAACCACGTTGCCGTCGAACGTGACGAAGGAGCCGATACCAACGCTGGTCTTGATGAGGCCGAGTCGAACGAGGCGGTCGAGGCTCTTGCGAACCGTAGATCTACTCACTGCGAACCGGCGCACCAGTGCGCTCTCGCTCTGTAGTTGATCGCCATGCGCGAGCTGTCCCGACCGGATCTCTTTCTCAAGGACTCGCGCGATCTTTTCCGGCTTGCCGCCGCCAACTTCGGTCGTCTCGATTAAACCCAACGTGTTTTTACCTGTCTGACATACCTGTCAAAACTTGTATCGACTTGGTGTTATGTAAGCTTGTCAATGGGAACAGATCGCGATCACGCAATTTATTCTCTCGACTATGAACTCCGCAATTCGCAAACTTTGGAGTGGAAACGAGAAAGGTCCCGTTCTCTGAGAACGGGACCTGACGTTACAACCTAGTGTAGGTACGATGAGAGTATCAGCCGGCGGGTTGCACGCCAACCGAAGCGCGAGGTTCGCCCGTGTCGAGCGAGGCGTTCGCGATCGACATGAACGTCTCGGCCTCGGCTTCCTGCGGCTTCGTCATAAGGCTGACTGCGACGAAGAGGAGCGCAGAGACCGGAAGGCCGAGAATACCTGCGTTCAGCCCGAACAGGGAATTGCCGGTCAGATACATCGCGATCACGAACAGGCCCCCGCCGACGATGGACGCGAGCGCGCCGGCGGCGGTGCCGCGCTTCCAGAAGAAGGCACCGACGATCACCGGCACAATCACGACGAGGCCGGTCGACGCTGCAACTGCGAGGACGGCGATGAGGCTGAACTCCATCGCTGCAAAGCCGAGGGCAATGAGCGAAATCACCGGAATGACGATCTTGCCGATCGCGAGCTGTCGTCTGTCGTCGCTACCGGTCTTCACGTTGGCGTAGACGTCCCGCGCCAGCATGGAGGAGAGGGTGAGGAGGATCGAATCGATCGTCGAGACGGCGGCCGCCAGGATGCCCACCATCACCGCGACACCAAGGAGCGGAGGCACGAACTCGGAGGAGAGGAGGGTAGAAGTCGCAAGATCGGCCTGGGCAAGGTCCGGGAAGGCGACGAAGGCCGAGAAGCCCCACATCACCGAGACCAGCGTGTAGATCAGGCCAAAGACCAGGAAGATCAGCAGCATGCGACGTAGGGCACCGAGCGAGGCGGGCATATAAAGGCGCTGGGAGACCTGTGGGTTCGAGATCGCGAAGAAGAACCACGGGATCGTCAGTCCGAGGAACGTGGTGAAGGAGAACAGGCCCGGGCCCGGCACCGTGAGCATTGCGGAATTGCGTTCTGCGACAGCGTCGAAGAGCGCGGTGAAGCCGCCGAGTTCGGCAACGACCAGCGCCACGACCGCGACGGAGGCGACGATCATGACAAGGGCCTGCAGGCTGTCGGTCCACATCACCGAGCGGATGCCTGCGATATAGGAGAAGGCGACCGCCAGGACTGTGGCCACGACGATGCCGACGCCGAAGGAGATCGCGCCGCCGCTCATGCCGGCGAGGAGATAGCCGACGCCGGCAAGCTGCACCGCCGAATAGGGAATGAGGAAGACGCAGCTTGCGACTGCGGCCGCGATCGCGACCCAGCGGCTTGCGTAGCGCGCGCCGAGCATTTCGGAGGGGGTGACGAAGCCATAGGCCTTGCCCACGGCCCAGAAGCGGGGACCGAAGATGGCGACGAGGGAGACGCCCGCGAAATAGACGATCTCGAAGCCGAGGGCGCCGATGCCGCCCTTGTAGGTGAGGCCGGCGAGGCCGACCATCATGAAGGCCGAATAGGTCGTCGCTGAGTACGAAAGGGCCGAGACGAGCCCACCCATCGAGCGTCCGCCGATGAAGTATTCCGACATGGAGGCCGAGTCGCCCGAGCGCGACATGCAGGCGACGACGACGGAGGCAACGACGTAGATCGCGATGCCGACGAGGATATAGGTCGTGGTCATCGGTCCTCACCTCCGAAGCGGGTGGTGGCCATGGCGTTGAGAGCGATCACGACGACGCCTGCGATCGTCCAGAAGAGGAAGGCGCCGGTCCAGCTCGCGGTCTCGCCGAGCATGCCGTAGGGAACTACGTAACAGGCGGCGATCAGGAGCAGCATCAGTCCAAGACTGAGTTTGCGAAGCATGGGATAACCTCTTCTCTTTGAGCGGACGCAGCGTCCGCGACCCGGTTGAACGGCGTCGGGAGGGAGCTCCCTAGACCTCGATTCCTCGTTTTTCCTGCATGTCCGGCGGGGCTTGCGACGGCCGCGTTCGGATGATCATCTTCAAGTTCCGTCGCTGCCGCCACACCGATGTCGCGGCGGCCGAAATCATTGTCTGCGGACTGCCGCCTTTCAACGATCTCGAACGGATCGCAGCCATTCCAGAATGTCGGCGCTGTCGGTCACGTCGGCATATTTCTGATGCATGTCGTAGAGGCTGGACTCGTGCGGCGCCTGTGCGCGGTCGGCGCAGCAATCGGCGGGCACCAAGGTGTTGAAGCCGGACTGCACCGCATCGACGACGCTCGCGCGAACGCAGCCCGACGTGGTGGCGCCGGCGACGACCAGCGTGTCGACGCCGGCCCCGGTCAGGATCGCGGCGAGATTGGTGCCGAAGAAGGCCGAGGCGCCGTGCTTGACGACGAGGGCGTCCTCCTCTTTCGCTCCGCAGCGATCGTCGATCTCGACGAGGCGCGATCCTACTTCCAGCGCGGCCATGCCGGTCGCCTTCTTCAGCCAGGGGAGGCTGCGTGCCTCGAGCGGGGTATACGCGATCGTCGTATAGAGAACGGGCATCGCGGCCGAGCGAGCGAAATCGGTGAGCCTGCGCGTCGCTGTGATCTCCGCTCCCATCTCCGCGGCCGTCGGATAGCGCGTATCGGTGAAGCCGTAGCTGAAATCGACGACGAGAATCGCCGGGCGCGATCCGCGCGGCACGCTCGCGCCGAAACCGGCTTGTTCGTAAACCTTCTCCTGGCTCATCGCGGTGTCTTTCGTCTCACATTTGAAGCGGATCTTGCGGCGAGCGGCCATTAAAGCCGTCGCGCCCGTCGGCGCTCAGTGGCGCGCCATCTTCATCTCATCGACGACGAGATCGCCATCGACGACGATCGGCTCGTCGTCGAGGAAGAGCGAACAGCCGCGCATCGGGATGTCGAGATGGCAGGCGGTGTCGTTCGGGCCGCCGAGCTCGTTGTTCGGGCCGGTCGAGAACATCACATTGCCGTAGAAGGAGCGCGGCTCCATGCCCATACCGCCCGGGAATTCTCCCGGCACCATGCCGTGCCACTTGGCGGCAGGGTTCATGCCCCAACCGACATGGCTCATGCCCATGCCGCGCGGATCGTTGAAGCCGGCCATGTACGACTTGACGAGCTCGGCATCGAGGCCGCCCCGGATATCGATGATCCAGCCCTTCTCGATCGTGTAGGTGATCGGATCACGCACATACATGTTCTGGGGCAGGAGGATGTCGCCGGGCGCGACCACGATCTGGCCGTCTACTCCGTCGTCGTCCGCGCCGGTGAAGACGAAGCCCGAGGGCCAGTGGTCCCAGCGGCCCGGCTCGTCCGTGCAAGCATATTCGGCGATCGTCGGATAGGTGTTCAGCTTGTAGGTGACGTCGGTGCCGTGGGGCGACGTGATCCGCATGACCTTGGCTTTCGACAGATATTCGGCGCCGATCTCCACCTTCTCGCGCAGTTCCTTCGACGGCAGCATGCGGGCGAGAAGCTCCGGCGGCTCGACGGCCGTGAGGATGCGTGTGCCGGCCTCCTGGATCGCGAACTGCTCCGGCGAGAAGAGGAGGAAGATGCAGTCGATCAGCATGTCGGCGCGCTTCAGCGCTTCGACCGCATCGGGCATGGCGGCGAGCCCGGTTTGGCCGACCGCCCAGGCGCCCGCCACCGGGGGGGCGGGAAGGCGCATGTGATACATTTTCGCGCCGAGCCGCTGGCCGGCGGCCATGAAGGCATCGGCATAGTCGAGGCGCTCGGAGCCCTGCGTCAGAACGACGAGCTTCTCGCCCTCGTGGACGCCCGACATCTTCAGCTGATGCAGGCAGATTTCGGTGAAGCTGAACTGATCCATCGTCTTTTCGTCCTTGATCTGAATAAGAGGCGTCTGCGCCGGCGATCCAGCCGCTCAGGCGGTTCCGAAGCCCCGGACGGCGGAAAGAAATCCTTCGAGATCGTCCCAGGGGATCATGTGGCCTGCGCCCTCGACGGTGCGCACCTCGATCCGCGGGGCGAGCGACCGGATTTCGGCGACATCCTCCTCACCCATCACAGGCGCAGCCCCCGCGACGACGAGGCGCATGGGCGGGGCGAGATGGGGAAGATCGGCGTGGATGTCGTCGGTGTGGAAGCCCTTGAAGGCGGTGTCGATCGCATCGAGCTGGCAGGTATGCAGCCATTCGGCGCGCAGGGCCCGCTGCTCCTCGGTCCATGTCGGGCAGAACGCCTTCATGTCCTCTGCCGAACAGCCCATCCGGGCAAGACGGATCGAATCCTCGTACCAGGCCCATTTGGACGGATATTCGCGGCGTCCGGGCCCGGAAACCGGTGGGTCGACGAGGACGAGGCCGGAAAAGGCGTTGGGGGCCTTGCGGGCGGCGCGGATCGCGGTGCGTGCGCCCATGGAATGGCCGAGGACGATCGGCTTTCCGAGACCAGCCGCCGAGACGACGGCGATGGCGTCTTCGGCCATGGCGTCGAGCGAGTAGTCGAGATCGCCGGCCTGGCTGAGGCCCCGGCCGCGCACGTCGAGGACGTGAACGTCGTAGGTTTCAGCGAGGCGCTCGGCGACGAAGTTCCAGGTGATCGCCGGCGAGGTGATGCCGGGGATCAGGAGCATGATCGGGCCGGAGCCCGGAAAGTGGATGAGATGCTGGCGAATTCCGTTCGCCTGGACATTGTAACCGCGAGCCAAGGTCAACTCCTTCGTCGGATTGGGTCTGAGCCTAAAGGTGCCAGATCAGTAGGCGCCGGAGAGAAGCGTTCCGCCGCCGGGAACGTGCGTCGGAAGGTCGAGCGCCTTCAGCATCGCCCAGGTGGTGGCGATCGAGGCGGTCAGAACCGGCTTGCGGGTTTCTGCCTCCACCATGGAGACGGCGGCGAGTGAGGGCATCTGGACGCAGGCCGACAGGACGACCGCGTCGCAATCGGCGATGTCGAGACCCGAGACGATGCCAGGCAGCCTGCCAGTGTCATGGGCGGCGACGGCGAGATTGTCGGAGATTTCGAGGGCGTGGGAGACCTTTACCTCGATCCCCTCATTGGCGATGTAGTCGACGACCATCGCGGTCAGCGGCTTCATATAGGGGGCGACGACCGCGACCTTCTTGGCGCCGATCGCCTTGATGCCCTCGCAGAGCGCGCCGGCCGAGGTAACCACGGGGGCCGGATTGCCATTGTCGACGGTGACCTGATGGAGCCGCTCGGCGGACTGGTTGTGATAGCCGTGGCCCATGGACATGATCGCAACGAGGCAGGCATAGCCCATCACGTCGACCCGAGCATCGGAGAGTTCGAGGGCACAGCGGTCGCTCTGGCCGTCCATGGCCGCAAGCTCCTCCTTCGTCACATGCTTCATGCGCATGCGCGAGGAGTGGAAGGTGAAGCGCTCGGGCGCGATCGTCTCGCGCAGGCGCAGAAGCGCGGGGATCTCCGTTTCCATCGTGATGTTGGAACTCGGGACGATCTGTCCGATGCGGATCGGCTTCATGCGGCGCTCCTTCTGTCCTTTGGAGACCGGTGTGGATCGGCCTTGCCGCCGCCGACCGGTCTTCTTTTCGTTTTGGGGTGTCGATACGGAACGGACCGTCGCCTTCGAGGGCTGCGACCTCGCACTTCGCGCGCGCTCGCTGCCCGACGCTCACCGCGCCCGGACGTTATCACGCCCGTCTCACTCCCCGGCGAGGCGCGGCGTCGATCCTCATCCCCGGTAACGACGCCTGCCTCTTTCCCGTAATGCTACACACATTGTTTGTATAGAAACAAGTTATGCCCGCGAGAATTTTTCTTGTGCCAATGAAATCAGGGTGTTGGAGATTTTTTTGCGCTGCAGCGACGAATTATCAGGCAGCGATTTGTCTGAAATTCACGCAGCATGGGCAAGGCTTGTGCGCCTGATACGGGTCCGGCATTCCCGCCGGCGCGACGTCCGGCGTCCAATGACCTGGAGTCGATGCACAATTCCAGATGCCCGGCGCCGTCCGGCTCAGGTCAGCTTGGCGAGGAGCTTCAGGAAGACGCTCTGCTCGCGTTTGGTGAGCGGCTGGACGGTCTCCTCCGTGATGTCCTTCACGATGGGAATGACGTCGCGCAGGAGCGCCCGGCCCTTTTCGGTGGAGCGCAGGAGATAGCGGCGCTTGTCCGTCCCGTCCCGTTCCGTGGTCAGGAGCCCCTGCTTCTCGAGCCGCGAGATGACGCCCTTGGTCGTCGCCGCATCCATGGCGACGAGGCGGCCGAGCGCGTTCTGGGAGATCGGCTCGGGCTCGGCGAAAAGGCGGACCAGCGTCGAGAACTGGGTCGGCGTCAGATTGCCCGCCATCTTCCTGGCGAAGATCATCATGTGCCGCTGATAGGCCTTGCGCAGGAGGAAGCCCACCTGTTCGTCGAGCCTGTAGTCGAGATCGGGCTCGCTCTGGTGTTCTGGACGGCTCAACGCGTGGCTCTCCGTTCGCGTGCGTTCACTGTCGATGGCACATCGCCACCGCCCGGACAAGGCCGTGCCGCGATAGGCGGCAGGGGCTGGCGCCGCTTTGTGCAGGCTTCGGCTTTCCTCGGCCGGATTGTTTGTATAAAAACAATTATCAGATGCTGTCTGCGAGGAAGGGGAGGCCTCACGTGAGCCTGTCGGTCGAATTCTCGGTCAATGGTCGATCCGTCGCCGTCGGGCTGGACGATCCGAGACGCACGCTGCTCGACGTCCTGCGCAACGATCTCGGGCTGACGGGGCCGAAATACGGCTGCGGCCTTGCCCAGTGCGGCTCGTGCACTGTCCTCGTCGACGAGGCACCGGCGCGGGCCTGCGTGCTGCGCGCGGCGAAGGCTCAGGGCATGCGCGTCGTCACGCTGGAAGGGCTGGCGGATGGCGAGGCGCCGCATCCCGTCCAGCAGGCCTTCGTCGAGGAGGCGGGCGCCCAGTGCGGCTATTGCCTTAGCGGCATGATCATGACGACGATCGCACTCCTCACGGAGAACCCCGACCCGTCCGAAGCCGAGATCCGCTCGGCCCTGCGGCACAATCTCTGCCGCTGCGGCACCCACCGGGAGATCGTCGCCTCGGTGACGAAGGCCGCCCGGCTGATGAGAGAGAACGAGACGAGGAGGAGGGGCCGGATATGAGCGGGACACAAACCGAGGCGATCACGGTCTACCGGGAGACCGGCACTGGTCGCGAAACCTTTCTTCGGCTCGATAGGAACGGATCGCTGACCGCCTTCAACGGCCACGTAGATCTCGGCACGGGCATCGAGACGGCGCTGGCGCAGATCGTCGCCGAGGAACTCGACCTGCCGCTGAGCCGGGTGCGCGTTGTGCTCGGCGATACCGCCCATACGCCGAACCAGGGCCCGACCATCGCCTCCGAGACGATTCAGATCACGGCGGTTCCCTTGCGCCACGGTGCCGCGCAGATCCGCGCCGAGCTCATCGCCCGCGCCGCGCTTCGCCTCAACGCGCCCGCTGGCGAGATTGAGATGATCGGAGGCGAGGCGCTGAGCGCGAACGGGGCCGTGTCCTACGGCGAACTCGTGAGCGGAGAGGTGGCCGCCCTCGCTCTCGATCCCGATACCCCGGTCAAGGCGCCTCAGGACTACCGGATCGTCGGCCAGCCGGTGCCGCGCGCCGACCTGCCGGGCAAGGCGCTGGGCCGCCATGCCTATATTCACGACGTCACCGTGCCCGGCATGGTGCACGGCCATGTGGTGCGCCCGCCCTATCACGGACGAGAGGCCGGCGATTTCGTCGGCCACAGCCTTCTTGGCTATGACGAGGCGGCCGTGAGCGCCATGCCGGGCTTCATCGCCGTGGTGCGCGAGGCCGATTTCCTCGCCGTCGTCGCCGAGCGCGAGGATCAGGCCCGAAGGATCGCCGAGGCCCTGCCGGTGGACTGGCGCATGCCGCCCGATCTGCCGCAGATGCGCACCCTTGCCGATACGATCCGCTGCCAGCCGGCGACGGCGCGCGCCTGCGACAGGTCCGGCGATTTCGCGCGCGGCATCGAAGAATGCGACCTGCGCGCCACGCGCACCTATGTCTGGCCCTACCACCTGCACGGCTCCATCGGCCCCTCGGTGTCGATCGCTGACTGGAACGGGGGCCGGCCCATCCTCTGGTCCGGCACCCAGAACCCGCACATGCTGCGCGCCGATCTCGCCCGGCTCGTGGATCTTGCCGAAGAGAGCATCGAGATCCGGCGCCATCAGGCGGCCGGCTGCTATGGCCGCAACTGCGCCGACGACGTTGGCGCCGACGCGCTGCTTCTCGCCCGCGCCGTGGGCCAGCCGGTCCGGGTTCAGCTGACGCGGGCGCAGGAGCATCTGTGGGAGCCGAAGGGCGCCGCACAGGTAATGGATGTTGAAGGCGGGCTTCTCGGCGGCGATCTCCACGCCTACAGCCTCGACACCTGGTATCCCTCGAATCGAGCCACCAATCTCGGCCTTCTCCTCACCCGCCGCGTCATTGCCGAGCCGCGTCCCTCGGACATGGGCGACCGCACCATCGTGCCGCCCTACCGCATCCCCCACAAAGCGATCACGGTCCACGACATGGCGCCGATCGTGCGGGCCGCCTGGATGCGCGGGGTTTCAGCCCTGCCGAACACCTTCGCCCATGAGAGCTTCGTCGACGAGATGGCCTATGAGGCAAAGGAGGATCCCGTCGCCTTCCGCCTGCGCCATCTGGACGATCCGCGCACCCGCTCGCTGATCCTACGCACGGCCGAGGAGGGCGGCTGGGAGCCGCGCACCGCCCCGCGCAGGCGGCGCGAGGGGCGCATGGCCTATGGCCAGGGATTCGCCTATGCGACCTATGTCCACGGTACCTTTCCCGGTACCGCCGCCGCCGCCGCGACATGGATCTGCGACGTCGCCGTCGACATGGAGACCGGCGAGGTGCAACTCACCCGCGTCTTCGTCGGCCAGGACCAGGGCCTCGTCATCAATCCCGACGGGGTGCGCCACCAGATCCACGGCAATGTGAACCAGACCGCGAGCCGCGTCCTCAAGGAGGAGGTGAGCTTCGAGGAGATCACGGTCACGCCGTCGAGCTGGGCGACCTATCCGCTGGCGACCTTCGAGGAGGTGCCGAGGATCGAGACCATGCTGGTGGAGCGGGCGGAGGACCCGGCGCTCGGCGTCGGCGAAAGCGCCGCCGTTCCGGCCGCCGCCGCCATCGCCAACGCGATCTTCGACGCGACGGGCGTTCGCATGCGCGAGGCCCCGTTCACGCCCGAGCGCATGCGGGCGGCGATGGGCATCGACCGCCGCGAAGACGGGCGCCTGCCGGGCTCGTCCGATCACGCGCCCCGTCTGGGCGGTGCACTAGAGCCCGCGACATGGTTCGGCCGCTTGCGCTCGAAGGGCATCGGTCTTGCCGCCGTCCTCGGCGGCACGCTGTCCCTCGGTGCGCTCGCCCTGCCGATCCAGCGGGCGATCCCGCCGGCGAGCGCGCCGCCGGCATCGAGCTTTTCGGCCGAGCTCCTCGAAAATGGCAGGCAGGTCTTCGCCGCCGGCAATTGCGGCGACTGCCATACGGCCCCCGGCGGCGCGCCTAATGCCGGCGGCCTCGAGGTCGTCACGCCCTATGGGAGGATCCACACGACCAATCTCACCCCCGACCCCGAGACCGGCCTTGGCCAATGGAGCCTCGAGGCCTTCGAGCGGGCGATGCGGCACGGGATCTCGCGCGACGGAACCCATCTCTATCCCGCCTTTCCGTATACCTCCTTTTCGAAGATGACCGACGACGACATCTTCGCGCTCTACGCCTATCTCCAGACGCTGGAGCCGGTGCGCCAGGAGACGGCGCGGGCCGAGATGATTTTCCCGGCCAATCTTCGCCCCGTCAACGCGCTCTGGAACGCGCTTCATCACGATCCGGCGCCCATCGAGCCGCAGCCGGCGCGTGGCGCGGAGTGGAACCGGGGCCGGTATCTCGTGGAGGCGACGGGCCATTGCTCGGCTTGCCACAGCCCGCGCAATCTTCTGGGCGCCGAGAAGACGGGCACGGCCGCGCTGACCGGCTCCCTCGTCAAGGGATGGTACGCGCCGGCGATCGCCGGCGATACGGCCTCCGCCTTCGGCTGGAGCGAGGAGCGCTATTACGCCTATCTGCGCACGGGGCTCACCGAAGGTTTCGCGAGCGCCTCCGGGCCGATGGCCGATGTGGTCGCCAATCTGCAAGCCCTGCCCGACGAGGATATTCAGGCGATGGCGATCTATCTCGCCTCGGCTCAACCGGGCGTTCCCGAAACCCGGGTCGCCGATCCGGCCGCGGCGGCCCGGCCGATGCCCGACGCCACCGACCGGATCTTCGAGAGCGCATGCGCCACCTGCCACGAGCCGGCGCTCGCCTCGCTCGCCACGGCCGCGAATATTCCCCTTTCGCGCTCGGCCGCCATCCGCTCGCCGGACGACGAAGCGCTGAAGACGGTAATCCGACAGGGCATCGAGGCGCCGCTCGCGCTTGCCGGGCGCGACATGCCCGGCTTTGCGGGCGAACTCACCGAGCGCCAAATCGCCGATCTCGCCGCCTATGTGAGGATGCGCTACGCGCCTGCCACGCCCTGAGGCATGGGGACGACCCGGCGCCTGGGACGGCTTCCGCATGTCGCAGCGTCGCGTCAGGCCTCGCCGCCAGGGGCTTGGCCATCCCGGCAATGAGGCCGATATGCAGCCGCCGGGGTCTTTACATTCAGGCGATATTTGTTAGCATACAAACAAATTCGAGAAGGAAGAAGCCAGATGGATACAATCGAACGGGTCGAGATCGCGGTCATTGGTGCGGGGCTCGGCGGTGCGGCTGCGGCGGCCCTTCTCGACCAGGCGGGCTTTTCCGCCCACACCTTCGAGCAGGCGCCGGCCTTCGACCGACTTGGGGCCGGCATCCATATCGGCCCGAACGTGATGAAGATCTTCCGGGAGATCGGCCTGGAAGAGAAGCTGTCGGCGATCGGCTCACATCCCGATCACTGGTTCTCGCGCGATGGCAATACCGGGGAGTATCTCTCCGAGATCCGGCTCGGCGACTTTGCCCGCAAGGAATACGGCGCGCCCTACATCACCATCCATCGCGGCGACATGCATGCGGTGCAGATCGACGCTTTGCCGAAGGATCGGCTGCATTTCGACCATCGCCTCACCGATATCGAGGAGCGCGAGGATCACGTCCTTCTCTCCTTTGCCAACGGACGCAGAGTCGCCGCCAATCTTGTCATTGGCGCCGACGGTATCAATTCGGCGATCCGCGAGAAGCTGCTCGGCGCGGAGAAGCCGCGCTTCTCGGGCTGGGTCGGGCACCGAGCGCTCGTCAATATGGACCGACTGCGCGCATCAGGCCTGGAATTCGAGGCATGTGTGAAATGGTGGTGGGAGGCCTCGCGCCATATCATGGCCTATGCAACCAAGCGGGACCGCTCCGAATATTACTACGTCACCGGCGTGCCGGTGGACGGCTGGGAGCACGACGGGCCCTTCGTCGAATCCTCGCGCGAGGAGATGGAGGCGATCTTTGGCGGTTCCCATCCCGTGGTGAACGCGCTGGTGAACGCCACCGACCATGTGACCAAATGGCCATTCTGGAACCGCGATCCGCTGAACCTCTGGAGCCGGGGCCGGCTCTGCCTTCTCGGCGATGCCTGCCACCCCATGCGCCCGCATATGGCCCAAGGCGCCTGTATGGCGATCGAGGACGCGGCCGTCCTTACCCGTTGCCTCACCGAGATCGGCGAAAGCAAGTACGCGGAAGCCTTCCGGGTCTATGAAAACACGCGCCGTGAGCGCGCAACGAAAGTCCAGAGAATTTCGAACGCTAATACTTGGCTCAAACAGCCGGAAGATCCGGCCTGGGTCTATGCTTATGATCCTATGAGGGTTTCTCTTTGCTGAAATTGATTCTTATCTTGGAACGGTATGGACCACGAAACTAGAATAGGTTTTGTCTGGATCTAGAGCAGTTTCATCTTAATCCGGGTCATAGCCGGCGTGGGCAAATAGGTTTTGGAATTCGTCTGGTTCGAAGATGTCGAGCGCCGAGGCCACGGCGTCATGCAGTCCGGGGATTGTGCGAGCGGCGACCTTCCGGAGGAAGGCCTTGATCTTGGAAAAGAGCATTTCGATCGGGTTGAAGTCCGGTGAGTAGGGTGGGAGGTAGCGAAGCTCGGCCCCGACGGCCTCGATCGCGTCCCTGACCCCGGCGACCTTGTGCGCCGGAAGATTGTCCATCACCACGATATCGCCTGCGACAAGCGTCGGCACCAACACCTTGCGGACGTAGACGAGGAAGGCCTCGCCATCCATCGCACCGTCGAGAAGCCACGGCGCGACGATGCCATCGAGCCGCATGCCGGCGGTAAAGGTGGTGGACTTCCAGTGACCATGGGGAACCGCGGCGCGACATCTCTCGCCGCGTTTGGAGCGCCCTCGCAGCCGTGCCATCTTGGTGTTCAGGCCGCTTTCATCGATGAAGACGAGCTTTTGCGGGTCGAGATCGGGCTGTTCTTCGAACCAGGCCTCGCGCGCGGCAAGGACGTCTTCGCGCTGTTGCTCGGCGGCGTGCGCGGTCTTTTTTTCCACGTGATGCCACGCTTCTTGAAGAACTTGGAAACCAGCGACTGACAAGTGCCGATGCCCTTGTCGGTCTCCAGACGATCGACGATCTCCGCCAGCGAGATGTCCTTGTCGTCGGTCTCGATCAGCGAGAGGATGAAGGCCTCATGCGCGTCGAGCTTGGAGCCTTTCGGCTGACCCTGTCGATCGGGCTCGTATGTGCCTTTTCTCTTCCAGTCGCGATACCAGGCCCCCGCAGTCGACTCCCCGATCGCAAATCGGCGGCCAGCAGCCCGCGTCGAAAGGCCGTCCTCGATCGCTTCGACGACCCGCCGACGAAGATCAATGCCATAAGCCCGAGCCATGAACGTCTCTCCCTGTCCATTTCGATCAGGGAATCACGACTGTCATACCAGCGCAAATCAGCGACTCCGAATAGGCTCAAACCGCTCTAGGAACTTCATTGGCGATGTGAATTTAACTCAAGATCGCAAACGGAGTGGCCTGCCCCTACCGGGTGGTCTGGGGAAAATCTTAGTGCAGTGTTGGCCGGGACCGGCCCCTCGAGCTTGGTACGGCGTCGCGAATGCGGGCGGTGGTGATGCGGCTCACCTCATACTCGCGCGCGAGCCTTGCGATCGACATGCCGCCATCGAGCTTTTGCAGAACCTCGCGCTTCTTCCCGTCGGACAGAAGCGGCGGGCGGCCGATCGCCTTGCCCTCCTCCCGGACCCGTTTCAGCCCGGCATGGGTGCGCTCGATCAGAAGATCGCGCTCGAACTCGGCAACCGCGTTGATGACGCCCATGGTCATGCGGCCCGCAGCACTGGTGAGATCGACGCCGCCGAGCTCGAGGCAATGGACCCGGATGCCGTTCTCGGCGAGGTGATCAACCGTCCGGCGCACATCCATGGCGTTGCGGCCGAGCCGGTCGAGCTTGGTGACGACGAGAATGTCGCCCTTCTCCAGCCGGTCGATCAGCCTGGCAAAGCCCAACCGCTCCATCGTGGTGTGCGAGCCCGACACCGTCTCGGAGACGACGCGGCGCGCCTGAAGGTCGAAGCCTGCCGCGCGGATCTCCCTGAGCTGGTTCTCGGTGGTCTGCGCAAGGGTGGAGATGCGGAACATGGGATCCGGTTCGGTTGGACGAACTGAAGCATAACCGGTCTGGTTCGATATGAACATGCCCATAATGATGGAATGTTATGTTTAGAGCGGATCGCGGCACAGGTGCTCAGAACCGGTCACTTGCGTGCATGGCAGTTTGGAATTGTCTGCATCTCGGATTTCTGACATTATAACCAAAATGCCATTTTTCTGTCTGCGATTCTGAGATAGGTTTCGAATGAGTAAATCAGTCGATCTTCGAGTTGGCGCCAATGGGCGGATGGTTCTTCCGAAGGCGCTACGCCAAGCTATGGGACTGACCGGAGATACAAAAGTGATCGCGACTGTCGAAGGTGACGAACTTCGTCTGACGCCGATTCAGCACGGAGCATTGCGCGCGCAGGAGCTTTATAAGCGTTATGCCAAGTCGGAGCGGACGGTCGATGATTTCCTTGCTGAACGGCGATCCGAAGCCGATGCCGAAGAAGCGGCCAGCACGACGAAGAACAGCTGATGGCGGTCGTCGTTCTTGATGCATCGGCCGTCCTCGCTTTCATTCGAAATGAGAAGGGAGCCGATCAGGTTCTGCCTCATATTGGCAATGGGGTGATCTCTGCAGTGAACCTGCAGGAGGTCGTCAAGGAACTGGCGCTGGTCGGGATGACCGGCGATGAAATTCACGAGATTCTCGACGACCTCCGTCTCGATGTTCGCGGGCACGACGAGGCTGCGGCTTATGCATCGGGCATGCTTGCTACGCGAACTCGTCAATACGGGCGAGGTCTTGGCGATCGCAGTTGCATGGCGCTCGGTCTCAGCTTGGGCGTGACGGTCCTCACTGCAGACCGGGAATGGAAAAAAGTGAAGATCAACGGGCTCAAATTCGAACATATCCGCTGAGACGCTTTCGCCCCGGATCGAGAATACGGTTCTTCACGCGACCTATGTCGCCTGTCGACTCATCCCAGCCGTTCGAGTGAACATTGTTCGAATCGAGAAGCGGACATTCAGCTCTGCAACAGAATACGATGAAAGTGTTTCAGGAACGAGCGTTCGAACGACCGGGAGGGTAGACACTTACGGTGCCGTTGTCCGGTGAGCTTTGACCGGCGCTCATACCGAGGTCTTCGCATAATCTCGCAAATTTGAGGGCGACGATTGCTCGCCGAGCTATGGCGGAAGCTGGGTGATGACGGTGTGAGAGAGGCGGCGTATCGAGGCGGGTGATCAAGCCTGCCAGAACCTCCCGTAGGAGCGATACGCCCATGACGACGGATAGCACCGTTTCCGCATTTCGACATCCCGACACGATTGATGATCCCCTGACCACAGTCCTGCGCGACGGCGCCCGGCGTCTTCTTGCCGAGGCGGTCGAGGCGGAAGCCGCTGCCTTTCTTGCTGCGATGAAAGAGGAGCGGCTGGGCGACGGTCGGGCTCGCTTTGTGCGACACGGTCATGGCCCGGAGCGCACGATCCAGACCGGCATCGGCCCGGTTCCGGTCAAGCGGGCGAAGGTTCGCGATCGTGGTGCCGGCGATGGCGGCGGCGGCGAACGCGTCACCTTCACCTCCGCGATCCTGCCGAAGTGGGCGCGCCGCACGACGAGCCTCGATGCCTTGCTGCCGGTCCTTTACCTGCGCGGCCTTTCGACGGGCGATTTCCAGGAGGCGCTCACAGCCTTGCTCGGCAAGGACGCGCCGAACCTGTCGCCGTCGGTGATCTCTCGGCTGAAGGACGACTGGCAGGATGATTACGACCGCTGGCAGCGACGCGATCTCTCCGCCCGCCATTACGTCTACGTCTGGGCCGCTTAACGATTTGATGACCGTGTTCACTGATTTTCGGGCTCTCATTGACGGAGAGCGTTGCCATGATCCTGAACACGATCGCCAAAAAACTGAAGCGGCAGTCCAAGGACGACTTCAAATGCCGGCAGTTTGAGGCCTGG
>NZ_JBEHWS010000024.1:0-25142 GCF_040239565.1 Fulvimarina thalattae | reverse complement strand
CCACAGGGTAAAGGGAGCCAGGATCGTCTGCCCGCACCGGGCGACGCTCAATCAGAACGTGATCTTCCTTATGAAATCCGTGAACGAAGAGACAGGCGCCCTCCCGCGGAAGCGGGTTCGTTCCACCACCCCAACAAGAAATAATTTCCAGCGGCGTCGATGGGCCGAAAGCGGAACTTCTGCTTTGGAGCTCCTGGGGAAAAAACCGGACTTCGGCGGGGAGGCGGATCAACCTATCCAACTTATGGTGCAGTCGATTTCGGATCGAACCCCAGTCCGATGTTTCAACTTATCGGCAGGTTGTTCGGGCTGCGCGGTCATCCCTTGTTCTTGCGAATAGCACCTATCCTGACAGGGCGACGAACCTGACCGAACCGTCCTCGAATTCGGCGAAAAGACGGCACATTCCGCCGTTCGGAAGTTGCGAAGCGTTACCGGACAAAAGGTGGCGGGCAAGCGGCAGTTCGATCTTCGCGCGGATCTGCCGGGCTAGCGCGCGTGCGCCGAAGCGTTTGTCAAAGCCTTCTGCGCGAAGGTGCTCGAAGACGCTTTCGTCGAGTGTCAGCTCCAGGCCGCGCCGCTTCAGGCGTTTGTTGAGCCGTCCCATATGGGCTTCGATCAGGCGCTCCTGAACGTCCTCGTCCAGCCGGCTGAAGGTATGGATCCGGTCGATCCGGTTGACGAACTCAGGCGGAAAGCGCTGGAGCAGTTCGTCTTCCGGTCCTTGCGATCGATTTTTCGTCAGGCGGCCGGCGAACAACCGCTTCACCCTCTCGAACGGCGACGACCTCTCCTCGGAGATCGCGGACGCCGTCCCGAGATTGCTCGTCATGAAGATGATGGCCTTTCGGAACGTGTAGGTCCGCCCGCCCGACGCCACCGTCATGATGCCGTTGTCGAAGATGTTGAGGAGGGCAAGGATCACCTCCGGACTCGCTTTCTCGAGTTCGTCGAAGAGGACGATCGCCGGCTTGCCGTGCCGGCCCTCCAGAAGCTCCTGATCGAAGACTGTGGAGCCCTCTTTCGAGCCCACATAGCCGGGCGGCGCCCCGGTGAGCGAGGCGGCGTAGTGTTCCTGGGAGAGCGTGTTCATGTCGACCCGGTTCAGCATGTCGGCATCCCCGTGCAGGACTCGGGTTAGAGCCCTGACGATCTCGGTCTTGCCGACGCCGGTCGGCCCCATGAAAAGGACCGTCGCGAGAGGCTTTCTAGGGTCTGCAAGGTCAGCGGCGACGATCTCGAGGATGCCGCGGACGATCGCGCAAGCTTCATCCTGACCGACGATCTCCTCCGCGAGGTGACGTTCGACCGCCTCGATATCGATCGCAAAGCGCGATCCGTCGAGTCGCAAGACCAAGCCTTCCACATTGTCGTTAGAAAGCGTGTTCTCCGCGCCGAGCGCCTCGCGATCGGAACGCTCGGCCTCGATCGCGGCCATCTTGTCGTTGATATAGGGCAAAACCGTCCGAGCCGTCCGCGATCGTCCGAAGAAGCGGCAAGCGCAGACCGCGCCCGCCGCCAGCTGATTTCCGCTTACTCGGCGGCTTCCTTTTCCATGCCCTCGTAAGGCAGATCGGCGACCGGGCACTCGGCGGTGCCGATCGTCTTGCGGGTGATCTTCTCCACGTCCTCGCGGGTCTTCTCGGCGTCGTTCACCCAGTTCCGGTAGAACTCGAATGGGCAGTCGGCTAGGCCCTTGTCGCCGTCTCCCGACTGATGAATGCCGGTATAGCCGCGATGCAGGAGCTTAAAGAGATGGTTCTGGCTCTGATCGTTGGCGCGGGCGTCACGGATCTCCGGAACGGAGAGCTGCGCATACTGGATGCCCATGTCCTCCTCGCCGCATTCGCCGAGCGTGCGGCCGTCGAAGCCGATGATCGCCGAATGGCCGAAATAGCTGTAGACGCCGTCGAAGCCCGACGCGTTGGCGACGGCGACGTAGGAATTGTTCGCCCAGGCCATGGACTTGGCCATCATCACCTGCTGGTCCTTCGCCGGATACATGTAGCCCTGGCAGCGAACGATCAGTTCTGCCCCCTTCATGGCGCAGTCGCGCCAGATCTCCGGATAGTTGCCATCGTCGCAGATGATCAGGCTGACCTTCAGTCCCTTCGGACCGTCCGAAACATAGGTCTGGCCGCCCGGATACCAGCCCTCGATTGGGCACCATGGGATGATCTTGCGGTATTTCTGGACGATCTCGCCCTGATTGTTCATCAGGATGAGCGTGTTGTACGGGTTCTTGTTCGGATGGTTCTCGTGGCGTTCGCCGGTCAGCGAAAAGACGCCCCAGGTGTTGGCCTTCCGGCAGGCGGCAGCGAAGATCTCGGTCTCCTCGCCCGGCACCTGGCTCGCCGTCTCCATCATCTCCTTGGGATCGTACATGATCCCGTGGGTCGAATATTCCGGGAAGATCACGAGATCCATGCCCGGCAGGCCCTGCTTCATGCCGACGATCATGTCGGCGATGTTCTGGGCGTTCTTCAGCACTTCGGCCTTGGTATGCAGGCGCGGCATCTTGTAGTTGACGACCGCGACGCCAACCGCGTCCTTGCTGCTGGAAATATCACCGTGTCGCATCGATCGATCCTTTCGAAGATCGTGTTCGGGTCATGTGCGGCGGCAGCCCCTGAAACAGGCCGCCCGCTCGAATAAGGACAACGCCGCCTTCCGGCGGAGCCGCTTCGATCAGTGGCTGATCTGCCAAGGCCGCGCCGTCGGAAAGCTCTTCGAGCCGTCCGGCCGCTTCAGCGTCTTGCGGCTTTGTTTCGCCGACGATCCGCAGCAGGAACAGCCCGGCCCGTGGCCAAGCTGGCTTGCCCGTTTCGGCTCGTGCCGCGCGGCCTCGTTGGTGGCGTTGGCCTTCCGCAGGCCCGCATCCATGCCGGCGATCGCCGGCATGGAGAGGTAGACGCGGATCGATGCGGTGCCGCATTCCGGGCAACCGCACGGCTCGGCCGAGACCGCCATCGCGCGGATCGTCGTGAACGGCCCGCAATTGTCGCAGCGATAGTCGTAGAACGGCATACCGACAGCCTTTACTTGAGGTCCGGCGCGATCGGCATCTGGATCGATCCGTCCAGGTATCGGGTCGGACCGTCCGCGTTCGGCATCAGGTCGAACTCGAAGATGTCCGTCGGAAGCCAGAGCGTCGCACAGGCGTTCGGGATGTCGACGACGCCGGAGATGTGCCCCTGCACCGGGGCGGTGCCGAGGATCGAGTAGGCCTGCGCACCCGAATAGCCGAACTTCTTCAGATATTCGATGGCGTTGAGGCAGGCCTGCCGGTAGGCGATGTGGACGTCGAGGTAATGCTGCTTGCCGCCTTCATCGACCGAGATGCCCTCGAAGATGAGGAAGTCGTCGTATTTCGGCACGATGGGCGAGGGGCGGAAGATCGGGTTCTTGACACCGTATTTCTGCATGCCGCCCTTGATGAGCGAGACCTTGATGTGCAGCCAGCCCGCCATCTCGATCGCGCCGCAGAAGGTGATCTCGCCGTCGCCCTGGCTAAAGTGGAGGTCGCCCATGGAAAGGCCCGCCCCGTCCACATAGACCGGGAAATACACCTTCGAGCCGCGCGACAGATCCTTGATGTCGCAGTTTCCGCCGTGCTCGCGCGGCGGCACGGTGCGCGCGCCTTCGGCGGCCGCCTTGTCGCGGGCCTCGCCCTTGAGCGCTCCCATGTGCGCCGACGTTCCCCCATCGGGGAGCGTCGCAAGCTCGGGCACCCGGTCCGGATCGGTCGCAACCAGCGCCTTCTCGCGCTCGTTCCAGGTGTCGAGCATTGTCTGGTCCGGCAGGCATCCGATCAGGCCGGGATGGATGAGACCGGCATAGCGGACGCCCGGCACGTGGCGTGAGGTCGTGAACATGCCGTGGAAGTCCCAGATCGACTTCTGGGCGTCCGGGAAATGCTCGGTCAGGAAACCGCCGCCGTTCGTTTTGGAAAAGAAGCCGTTGAAGCCCCACTGGCTCTCCGGCTTCGCGCCGATGTCGAGAATGTCGACGACGAGAAGATCGCCCGCTTCGGCACCCTTCACGCCGATCGGCCCCGACAGAAAGTGCACCTGCTTGAGATCGACGTCGCGCACGTCGGCGGCATCGTCGTCGTTCTTGATCTGGCCCGCGGTCCAGTCATAGGTCTCGACGAGGAAGTCGTCGCCGGGCTCGACCCAGCATGCCATCGGGATGTCCGGGTGCCAGCGGTTGTGGATTTTCTCGTTGTCGTAAGCCGACTGCGAGAGATCGACCGAGATGAGCGTATCAGCCATGAGCGGGTTCCTCTTTCTTGCTGGTATGGAAACGGGTTGTTCGGAAGATCAGACGGACAGGAAGCGCGAGACCTTGGCCTCGTCGATACCGTCGCGCGGGCTTTCGTGGACGACCTCTCCCTTCTCGATGACGAGGATCCGGTCGGCCATGTCGAGAGCGAAGGAGAGCACCTGTTCGGAGACGACGATCGACAATCCCCGTTCGTCGCGGATGCGGCGAAGGGTGCGGGCCATCTCCTTGATGATCGAGGGCTGAATCCCCTCGGTCGGCTCGTCGAGAAGGAGCACCTTCGGCTTGGAGGCGAGCGCCCGTGCGATCGCCAGCTGCTGCTGCTGGCCGCCGGAAAGGTTGCCGCCGCGGCGGCCCTTCATTTCGAGGAGGACCGGAAACAGCTCGTAGATGTCGCCCGGAACCTTGGTCTGGCCGGTAACGGTCAGGCCCGTCTCGATGTTCTCGCGGACGGTCATCGTCGAGAAGATCGCCCGGCCCTGGGGCACGTAGGCGAGGCCGTTCTCGACCCGCCGGAAGGTCTCGAGGCCGCTCACATCCTTTCCGTCGACGGTGATGCTTCCCTGGTTGGCCGGATGAACCCCGATGAGCGACTTCATCAAGGTCGTCTTGCCCATGCCGTTCCGGCCCATGATCGCGACGATCTCGCCGGGCGCGACGTCGAAGTTCATATCCGGGATGATCTCGCTCTCGCCGTAGGAGACGCGAAGGTGTTCGACTGACAGCATGACCGCTCTCTCCTCAATGTCCGAGATAGACTTCGACGACCTTCGGGTCGTTCTTGACGTGATCCATCGGTCCTTCCGAAAGGACCTTGCCCTGGTGCAGCACCGTGACGCGGTGCGCGATGTCCTCGACGAATTTCATGTCGTGCTCGATGACGATGACCGAGCGATCCTTGATGATGTTGTTGAGGAGTTCGGCGGTCTTCACCCGTTCGCCGACGCTCATTCCTGCGACCGGCTCGTCGAGCATCAGAAGCGAGGGGTCCTGGATCAGCAGCATCCCGATCTCGAGCCACTGCTTCTGCCCATGGCTCAGGATGGCGGTCGGCGTCTTCAGCTGATCCTTCAGGAAGACGAATTCGGCGACCTCCTCGATCCTGTCGAGCACGTTCTGATCGCGCCTGAAGGCCAGAGCCCCGAAGACGTTGCGGCCGCGCGGAACCGAGAGTTCGAGATTTTCGAAGACCGTCAGTTCCTCGTAGATCGTCGGGTTCTGGAACTTGCGTCCGACACCGGCATGGACGATCTGGTGTTCCTTCATCTTCGTCAGTTCCCTGTCGCGGAACCGGATCGAGCCCTTGCTGGCCCGGGTCCGGCCGCAGATCAGGTCGAGCACCGTCGTCTTGCCGGCCCCGTTCGGACCGATGATGACGCGGATCTCGTTCTCGTCGACGTAAAAGGAGAGGTCGTCGACGGCCTTGAAACCGTCGAAGGAGACCGTGAGGGCTTCGACTTCGAGGACGAAGTCCTTGCGGCCGTTGGTTGTGGTTGCGGGCGTCGCGTTCATCGGACCTCTCCTATTCTGCGGGCTGAGCGACGACGTCGCGGCCGCTCTTGCCCTTGCGACCGAAGACGCCCGAGAGCTTGACGAGATGCGGGCGGACATAGCGGTTGTAGAGGCCGGCGAGGCCGTCCGGGAAAGCCATGACGACGGCGATGAAGAGACCGCCCATGGCGAAGAGCCACAGTTCCGGGAAGCTCTCCGATAAGGCCGATTTGGCGTAGTTCACGAGGAGGGCACCGTAGATTGCGCCGAAGAGCGAGAACCGGCCGCCGACCGCCGCGAAGATGACCATTTCGATCGAGGGGACGATGCCGACGAACGTCGGGGACATGAAGCCCACCTGCAGGGTGAACAGGGCGCCGCCGATGCCCGCGATACCCGCCGCAAGACAGAACACGAAAACCTTGAAGGCGGCGACGTCGTAACCGGAGAAGCGGACGCGGTCCTCCTTGTCGCGGATGGCGATCAGAAGACGGCCGAGCTTGGAGACGTGTACGGCGCGGCACAGAAGCAGCGAAGCCAGAATGAGGCCGGCGCAGACGAAGTAGAGGATGAACTGAGAATCAGCGCCGCGGATGCTCCAGCCGAGCATGGTCCGAAGATCGGTGATGCCATTGACGCCGCCCGTATAGCCCTGCTGACCGATGATCAGGATCGTCAGGATCGCGGCGATCGCCTGGGTGATGATCGCGAAATAGACGCCGCCGACCCGGCGGGTGAACATCGCGAAGCCGATGATGAAGGCGAGGATCATCGGGACCGCCACGACCGCGACCAGTGTGAAGGCGAAGGAGTTGAACGGCACCCAGAACCATGGAAGCTCGGTGATTTGGTTCCAGTCCATGAAGTCCGGGATGCCGGGGGTTGTCTGGATCGCGGTGTTTTCCGGCGTCGAGGCTTCGAGCTTCAGGAACATCGCCATGCAGTAGCCGCCGAGGCCGAAGAAGATCCCCTGTCCGAGGCTGAGGATGCCGGTGTGCCCCCAGCACAGGACGAGCCCGAGCGCCACGAAGCCGTAGGTCAGGTATCTGCCGATGTTGTTGAGCCGGAAGGCGTCGAGCGCCAGCGGGAAGACGACGAGGAGGAGAACGGCGAGAATGGCGAAGTAGAGCCAGCCTTCGCGGCTGAAGAACGGGTTGGCGAAACGCCGTGCGGAAACGGTATCGGTGGTAGAGTGCGTGGTTGACGAGCTCATGGTTCCAGATCCTCAGCGGCGGATTTTGAGGGTGAAGAGGCCCTGCGGACGAAGCATCAGGATGCCGACGACCGTGAGCAGCGTCAGGACCTTCGCCATGGAGCCGCTCAGGAAGAACTCCAGCGTCGATTGGGCTTGGGAGATGGTGAAGGCGCTGGCGATCGTGCCGAGGAGGCTCGCCGCTCCGCCGAAGACGACCACGAGGAACGTGTCGACGATGTATTGCTGGCCGGAAGTCGGACCGGTCGAACCGATCATCGTGAAGGCCGCGCCGGCGACACCTGCGATGCCGCAGCCAAGTCCGAAGGTCATGCGGTCGGTCATGCGGGTGTTGATGCCGACGGCACCGGCCATGGTCCGGTTCTGGACGACGGCGCGGACGCGCTTACCCCAGCCCGAGCGGTACATGAGACCATAGACGATCGCCGTGATGACGAAGGTGAGCGTCATGACGAAGATGCCGTTGATCGGAATCTCCACAAAATCGGTCAGCGGAAGCGAACCGATCAGCCAGTCCGGAAGCGGGACGCCGACTTCGCGGGCGCCGAAAATCGTACGGTAGGTCTGCTGCAGGACCAGCGAGAGGCCCCAGGTCGCGAGGAGCGTATCGAGCGGTCGCTTGTAGAGGTGCCGGATCATGGCCCATTCCACGAAGACACCGAGCGCGAAGGCGGCGCAGAAGGCGAGGATGATCGCGACGAAGAAGTAGTAGGGGAAGAAGCCGGGGATGTTCGCGGAGACGAACGAGGACAGCATGTAGGTGACGTAGGCACCGAGGATCATGAACTCCCCGTGCGCCATGTTGATGACGCCCATCTGTCCGAAAATGATTGCCAGGCCGAGGGCCATCAGCACGAAGACGGAGAAGAGGATCAGTCCCGCAAAGCCCTGCATGGCAAGGATCGAACCGAACTCGTAATAGGTGAAATCACCGATCATGGAAGCCTTGCCCGGTCAGCGCCGGTCCCCATCGTTGAAAAGTCGAGAGATCGAGATCCGCCCGGCCTGAACCGGACGGATCGAACGTCGGGTGCTTATTGGTAGCCTTCCGGGAACGGATCGGGCTCCATCAGGTCGGCGGTCTCGTGCACGACCTCGTACTGACCGTCGGCCTTGGCACGGCCGATGCGGGTCTTGGACCAGAGGTGATGGTTCTCGTGGATCCGGACGTAGCCTTCCGGCGCTTCGTTCATCTCGATGCCAGCGGAGGCCGCGACCACGTCGTCGATTGCGAAGGTGCCGGCCTTTTCGACCGCGGCTTTCCACAGCCAGGGACCGAGATAGGCGGCCTGGGTCACGTCACCGATCACCATGTCGTCGCCCCAACGCTCCCGGAAGGCCGCCACGAACTCCTCGTTGTTCTGGTTCGTGAGGCTCTGGAAGTATTTCATCGAGGCATAGGCGCCTTCGATGTTCTCGCCGCCGATGCCGCGGATCTCGTCTTCCGTGACCGAAATTGTCAGGAGCAGCGGCTCCTCTTCGCCCAGATCGATGCCGGCCGCCTTCAGCTGCTTGTAGAAGGCGACGTTGGAGCCGCCGACGACGCTCGCATAGATGACGTCGGGACGCCGCAGGCGGATCTTGTTGATCACCGAGTTGAACTGGGTGTGGCCGAGCGGATAGTAGTCCTCGCCGACGACCTCGCCGCCGAGTTTCTCGATATGACGGCGGGCGATCTTGTTCGACGTACGCGGCCAGATGTAGTCGGAGCCGAGGAGATAGAACGTCTGGGCGCCCTTCTGCTCGGAGACCCAGTCGATTCCGGCCAGGATCTGCTGGGTCGCTTCCTGACCGGTGTAGAAGACGTTCTTCGACTGCTCGAGGCCCTCGTAGAAGGTCGGGTAGTAGAGGAGACCGTTGTACTGCTCGAAGACCGGCAGAACGGCCTTGCGCGATGCCGACGTCCAGCAGCCGAACACGGCGGCGACATTGTCCTGGACGAGCAGCTTGCGGGACTTCTCCGCGAAGGTCGGCCAGTCCGAGGCGCCGTCCTCCTGGATGATCTGGATCTGGCGTCCGAGGATGCCGCCCTGGGCGTTGATCTGCTCGATCGCCAGCGTCTCGGCCTGAACCGAACCGGCTTCGGAGAGCGCCATCGTGCCGGTGATCGAGTGCAGGATGCCGACGGTGACCGTGTCGTCGGTGACGGCGAGGTTGCCGCCGCTCACTTCGCTCGTCGGATAATCCTGCGCCATGACGGGCTGTCCGAGGGCGGCGAGGATCGGAAAGGCGGCTAGCCCTGAAAGCAGCCTGCGGCGGCTGAGCGCCAGGAAATTGGTCGGTGAACGCGATTGCGTCATAGGTCGAAGCCCTCAATGTCCGGGAGATTGGATCGGGTGCTGCCCGGCCGTTTGCCGGTGGAGCGATGACGCAAGAATTCTCGCAGTGCAGCAATGGGGAGTTTGACGTATGGCGAAGAGGACAAATGACCCATAGCGTTGCTGCAGACGCGATGTTCGCCCACCGAAATTCGCACTTGCACGCATTAGGATCGTAGCCTTCCGGCCTCGGCCTTTCCGCCGTCCACGGGATGTGTTGTCTGGGATCTCCGGGCGTCTCGATGGACCTCGGATTTCGAGTCCGTTTTTCCCGATTCCGACCGTCGATCGTCGGAGGCATCTTGCACCGGGCGACCGAGCCGAAAGGAACCCATGTCGCAGCCGCTGCGAGTCCCTCGCGTCAAACGCATCTATTCCCGTTGGGCGGCCGACGAGACGATGGAGGACTACGCGCTCCGGTTCACCGCGTTCGGCGTGCGCCGTTTCTCCGCGGGCAGGATCGCGAACACCGCGATCGGTGCCGTCTCCTTCCTCGCGCTCGAGGCGATCGGCGGCACCATCACCCTCGCATTCGGTTTTACGAACGCAGCCGCCGCGATCCTCGTCACCTGCACTTTGATCTTCCTTGCGGGCGTACCGATCTGTTATCACGCGGCGAAAGCAGGGGTGGATATCGATCTCCTGTCGCGCGGCGCAGGGTTCGGTTATCTCGGCTCGACAATCACGTCGCTGATCTACGCGTCCTTCACCTTCATCTTTTTCGCCATCGAGGCTGCGATCATCGCGACCGCGCTCGAACTGGCGCTCGGCCTGCCCCGTTCGGCCGGGTACATCCTGGCATCCGTCGTGGTGATCCCACTCGTCCTTTACGGCGTCACCTTCATCAGCCGCTTCCACGCCTGGACGCAGCCGCTCTGGATCGTGCTGCAACTCCTCCCCTTCGTCTATATCGCCCTCAACGAACGGGAATCGGTCAAGGCCTGGACCGGCTTTACGGGGCTGTTCGGCGATGCCGCCGGCGGCTTCAGCCTTTCCGCCTTCGGCGCGGCATCGGCGGTTCTCTTCGCGCTGATGGCGCAAATCGGCGAACAGGTGGACTTCCTGCGCTTCCTGCCGCGGGCGGAGGACATCGGCAGGGGACGCTGGTGGAGCGCGCTCCTCGGTGCGGGCCCGGGCTGGGTGGTCTTCGGCGCGCTCAAGTTCTTCGCCGGATCCTATCTCGCCTACTACGCCTTCAGCGCCGGGATCGAGTTCGCGAGCGCGTCGGACCCGGTGGAGATGTACCACGCGATCTTCGGCGCCATGGTCCCTAGCGCCGAACTGGCGCTCGCGCTCACCTGCATCTTCACCATCATCTGCCAGTTGAAGATCAACGTGACCAACGCCTATGCCGGCTCGATCGCCTGGTCGAACTTCTTCAGCCGGCTGACCCACAACCATCCGGGCCGCGTGGTCTGGCTCGTCTTCAACGTGATGATCGGCCTCTTCCTGATGGAATTCGGCATGTATCGCGCGTTCGAGAGCATTCTCGGGATCTATGCGATCCTCGCCGTCGCCTGGGTTTCGGCGCTTGTCGCCGATCTCGTCATCAACCGGCCCCTTGGGCTCGCGCCCCAACGCATCGAGTTCAGGCGCGCCCACCTCTACGATATCAATCCGGTCGGCTTCGGAGCGATGACGGCGGGCATCGTCGCATCCGGCGCGGCCCATACCGGTCTCTTCGGCGAGAGCGCCGCGGCGCTCTATTCCTACATCGCGATCCTGGTGCCTCTGGTGACCTCGCCGCTTCTGGCCTTCGCCACGAAGGGACGTTTCTACATCGCCCGCGAGCCCGACCGGGAGACGGTAGAGAACGGCCATAAGGTCTGCTGCATCTGCGAATATCCCTTCGATGGCGAGGACATGGCGCACTGCCCGGTCTATTCGGGCCCGATCTGCTCCCTTTGCTGCTCACTCGATGCGCGGTGCGGCGATGCCTGCAAGCCGAACGCGCATCTTTCCGACCAGATCAGGTCGGCCGTCTACGCGATCGGTGGCCACAAGCCCTGGCTCGAGCGCGCGATGAAGTCCACCCTCGTTCGCTTCCTTGCGATCATGACGCTCGTCAGCCTGCTGCTTGCCGCGATCTTCCTCTTCGTCTCCATCGACCGACAGCTGAATGGGGGCCATTCCAGCGAGGCCGCCGCGAGCATCCTGCCCCAGCTTTTCGTTATCGTCGTCATCGCTTCCGGCGTCGTGGTCTGGCTCTTCGTCCTCAGCCAGGACAGCCACAGACGCGCCGAGGAAGAGGTCCAGAGGCACACCAAGCTGCTCATGGACGAGATCGCGGCTCACCGGGAGACCGACCTTGCCCTGAAACAGGCACGCGAAGTTGCGGAAAAGGCGAACTCCGCGAAAAGCCGATATGTTGTCGGCCTCAGCCACGAACTCCGCTCGCCGCTGAACTCGATCCTCGGCTATGCCCAAATCCTTGAGCGAAGGGCAGAACCCAACTCGCCGGTCCATACGGCCGCTTCGACGATCAAACGAAGCGGCGACCATCTCTCGATGATGATCGAGGGGCTCCTCGACATCTCGCGGATCGAGGCCGGCAAACTGGAGATCTTCCGGCACAAGGTCGCCCTGAAGCCGCTGCTGGATCAGCTCGTCGACATGTTTGCACTCCAGGCACGCACGAAGGACGTCCGGTTTCGCTTCGAAGCCTCGCCCTACTTGCCCGACTATGTCTGGACCGATAGCAAGCGGCTGCGGCAGATCCTGATCAATCTCCTGTCGAACGCGGTGAAGTTCACCGACAAGGGCCATGTCCGTTTCGCGCTGACCTATCGCAGCGGCGTTGCGACCTTCGTCGTCGAGGACAGCGGGTTCGGTATCGCGGAGGAGGATCTGGAGCGCATCTTCCAACCGTTCGAACGGGCCGGCACGAAAGGCGATGGCGATCAGCCTGCCGGCACCGGGCTCGGCCTGTCGATCACCCGCCTTCTGGTCGACATCATGGGCGGAGACCTTTCGGTCCGAAGCGAGGTCGGCACGGGCACGACCTTCACCCTGCGTATCCTCCTCTCCTCGGTCCACGATGGCGAAGAGGTGCAGGTCACCAAACCGATCCCGATCGGTTATCGCGGCAACCGGCGAAGCGTCCTCGTCGCGGACGACAATCTTGCCCACCGCCGTCTGATTCGCGAATTCCTGGAGCCGATCGGCTTCGAGGTGATCGAGGCGATCAACGGACGCTCGGCGATCTCCGCTGCCGCTATCTCGCCGATCGACATCGCGCTTCTCGACGTCTCCATGCCGGACCTCAGCGGCTGGGACGTCGCCCGGCGGATTCGATCCGGGCCGAACGACATCCGGATCGTCATGGTGTCCGCCGAAGCCGGCGCGGAACGCAATCGACCGGACTATCGGCCGCTGCACGACGACTATCTGACGAAGCCGTTCCTCCTGCCCGATCTCATCGAACGCATCGGAACCCATCTCAATCTGGAATGGGACAACGAGAACCAGCAGGACGTCTGGCTGAAGCGGTCCGAAGACTGGTACTGGCCCCCGGCCGAGCGCCTTCTGGAACTAGAAACGCTCGCCAAGGCCGACCTGATGCGCTCGGTGGGCGGAGCGCTGCGCCAGCTCGAACACGACCATCCGCAAACCAGCGACTTTTGCGCCGCGATGCGCGATCTCGCCGAGCGCAGTCGCCGTCAAACGATCATCGACATCCTGTCAGCGCGAAAACTGGAAGTGGGTCATGATGTATCATCCCCCGTCTAACATTCTCGTCGTCGACGACGCCGCCGACACCGCCCGCATGCTGGTCGACGCCGTATCACTCAACGGCCATATGGCGACCACTGCAACATCCGGATTCGATGCGATCCGATCCATCGACGCCGCCGTGCCGGATCTCATCCTGCTCGATGCGATGATGCCCGGCATCGACGGGTTCGAGACTTGCGCGCGACTGAAGGCCGATCCGCGCACCAGCGAAGTTCCAGTCATCTTCATGACGGGCTTCAACGAACCCGAGCATGTGGTGCGGGCGTTCGCGTCCGGCGGGGCCGATTTCATCGCGAAGCCGATCAATCTCGACGAACTGTTCGCGCGGATGAACGTCCATCTCAGCCACATGCGGCGTCAGAGATCGGCGCGTGTCGCGCTGGAGACGACCGGCCGACGGATCGTCTCCCTGAGCGAAAGCGGCGTTCTGAATTGGTCAACGCGCCAGGCCTCGGAATTGCTGGAATATTCAGGCCTTCAAAGCCAGCCCGGCCAGCGCATGCCGATTTCCGTCGTCGAATGGCTCGCTCGCCAGACGGAGCTGCCGTATCTCCACGATATCGCGGGAGCTCCGATCGAGATGCGAATTCTGGAGCGGAGGGACGACGAGATCCTCGTCAAGCTGATCGATCGCACATCCGGCACCGACGAGGAACGCCTCGCCAAGACGTTCGGCCTTACCATCCGGGAAGCCGAAGTGTTGCTCTGGATCGCGCACGGCAAGTCCAACCGTGAAATCGGCGAAATCCTGGATATGAGCCACCGCACGGCCAACAAGCATCTGGAACAGATCTTCATCAAGCTCGGCGTCGAGAACCGCACAGCCGCTGCGACGACGGCCGTCCGTGTACTGATGGTCGATCAGTAGGGTATCTCTTTACTATTTATGTCTTTGAACGGCGGAAAGAACTTTGGTTGTTCCGAATTTGTGTCCGCTTTCGTTCTGCATCCGGCGCGAACCGGAACGGAAAGAGCGGGCCGAAAGGAGACGGTCGGCTTCGAAGCTTTGGCGGACGAACAGCTGCCATTCCACAATATGCTACGTGAAGCTGCACAGCTTCCTGATGTCATACTTAATAGATGTGTGGCTGGCGAAACTACCTCGACCCGCAAGTCGGACGAGAGACCGAGGGTACGAACCGGCTCTCTCTGCCAGAGGCTCTAGGATTCTGGTCCGAAGACCCGAAAACAGGAATGAGGGGTGCCCCCTACAATTCGATTGCAAGCGATAAAAGCGCCTTCGCTACCGCCTCATCCCGTGTACGAGCACCCAATCGCTTGCGGGCGTTTGCCAGATGGAGTTCGACGGTCTTCTCAGCAATCTTGAGACGATGTGAGATTTCCGAGACGCGCTGGCCCGTTGCGATGAACTGAAGGCATTCGCGCTCGCGGGGGGAAAGGCTGGTTCGTTGCCCCCCCTTCACTCGACGTCTGTATGATTCCTCTCGTTCTCTTTCCAGACACGCAAGCTTCGCAGCAACGAGGTGGCAGATCCCACCGATGTCGGCACCCTGCGATACGAACTGCCTCTCGAAATCGGCAGAGCCCCTCGAAGTCAGAAGATGCCAACCGGTAGCCGCGACGGTTTCCGACGTTTCCGCCCGTGTTGTTACGGATCGTCCGGCACGGAACCCCGTCCGATCTTTCGCATCCATGATGATGCTGCGGTCCTGCGGTGCGAGGAAATCGTAGATCTCGAGATAATCCGCTCCGGTCGGGATGGAGTCGTAGGTTCCAAGACAACATCGAACGAACGGCTCGTTTCCGGTCCGCATATCCGCAATGTGGTCGTGCATCCATTCGGGTGGACAATTCGAGCGCACTTCGATTGTGCCATCCGCGTCGCGGTCAACGAAGATCACGCCGTCGACACCAATCGCTGTGAAGTAACCGAAAGTCTCCGACCAGACGTCGTCGATGTTTCTAAGATGGGTGAGGCCGTCCGCCAATTCCCATGAGTTCATGGTCTTCTCGCATAGCGAATTGTCCCTGCGGAAAGTCTACCTAGGGAAATTCCTAGATTGCAAGCTGCAATTCGAAACGGCCAGAATCCAGACGCAATGACCGGCCGTATGCCTTGAGTGATGCGTGCCGTCTGCTCCCCGAAAGGTCAGCGTCACCGCTCATGGTTCCTCACGCTTTCTCCCGCCGCAATGCCATCTTCTCCTGTTTCGCGAAAGCCGTCGCCTTCGGTGCGGTGCTCGTCTGGCCGGCTGTTTCGTTCTCCCAGGACGCCGCGCCGGACGCGCCTCGCACGGCGATCGTTCTCGATTCCTCCGGGTCCATGTGGGGCGAGATCGACGGTCACGACAAGATCGAGATCGCACGCGAGACCCTGCGCGAGGTGCTCGGCACGGTTCCGTCCGGCCATGAACTCGGGCTGATCGCCTACGGCCATCGCCGCAAGGGCGATTGTTCCGACATCGAGGAACTCGTCCCGCTACAGCGGTCCACGACCGCGGCGGCCGCGATCTCCTCCGCGGCGCGGTCGATCCGTCCGAAGGGCAAGACGCCGCTGACGGATGCCTTGCGCTTTGCCGCCGAGAAGGTGCGCTTCACCGAGGAGCGTGCGACGGTCGTGGTCATCACCGACGGCATCGAGACCTGCGCAGCCGACCCCTGTGCCGTCGCACGGGACCTTGAACGGGACGGTATCGACTTCACCGCCCATGTGGTCGGCTTAGGCCTCAGCGAGGACGAGGGCCGGCAGGTCGCGTGTCTCGCCGAGGAGACCGGAGGCCGGTACATCCAGGCTGGCGACGCGAACTCCCTTAACCAAGCCCTGACGGAGGTCGTGGCACTGCCCTCCCCGGAGCCGGAACCCGAGGAGCCCGAGCAACCGGCCGGGGTCGTGCCGGTCGGGATCGATCTGCGCGATACGAGAGGCGGCCGTCTGCTGACGGCGCGCGACATGACCGTTCAGCTTCTTCCGGCGGATGGGGACGAGAGCTTGGCCCTGGGCAAGGGCGAGGCCGACGAGGCCGGCAACAGCGTTGCAAACGTCCATTACGAGCCGACATCCGGCGGTCCCCCGAGCATCAGCGCGGTCCTCACCTCCGGACGCCACATGTTGCGCGTCACGCGCGACTACGGCCCACAGGCCGCGCCGCAATACAAGGAGGTCGTGCACGATGTGCCGATTGAGGTGGCCGGCATGCCGGACGAGCGGATCGAGGCGGTGCTGCCCGGGGGGATGCTCCAGCTGGAGGGCTTCGTCCATGCCGGCGAGCCTCTGCCCGACAAGGATTTCGCCTACGGACCCTACCGGTACACCCGGGCGGACTGGACGATCCACCAGGTCGCGGATGGGACGGTCAACGAAACGCCCTGGCACGAACACACGCTTGGCTTTCCGGCGACGGGCATGCCGCCGGGCGACTACGTCGTGCGCGGCACTCTGGGTCTGGCGCAGGCCGAGACGAGGGTGACGATCCGAGACCAGGAATTGACCGACGCGACGCTCGATTTCGAGGCGGCGCGACTGCGCGTCTCCATCCTCGACGAGAACGGCCAACCGATCTCGGGAAGTCCGACGACGGATATTTGCCCCGACCCGGGCGTGGTCGATGACTGCACGACGAAAATCGGTGCGGGACCGCCCGACGATCCGTCACGCATCTTCATGCCTTCGGGCGAGGCGTTCATCGTCACTGGACGCTCATATTACGACGACACGCGCACCGGCTTCGCGCCCGTCGGCCCGCTCGCGCCCGGCGAAGACATCCTCGTCACCGTTCGCGAACGCGAGGGGCGGAATGTGGCCGAAGCCTGGCGGCGGGAGGCCAAAGTGATCGAGGGAGGCCGGCAGTCGGCTCCGAACGCGGAAGAGGCCGCCGCCCCATCGGGAACCGAAGAGGCGGAGGTCCCCGATCATAGGGCGACGGAGGGCGGCTCCGAATCTGACGAAAGGGAAGAACAGATTCTCGCATTGAACGATACGAGCGACGAACCGAAGGATGGCTCGCCTCAGGATTCCGCAGGCGCGTATCCGCGTCTTTATCGGATCGAGGTCGACGCCGTCAGCTATGGCACCGTCTCGATCCAGCCGGACGGACCCGAAACCTTCACGCCGGCGACCGGTTTCTGCTCCCTCGCCAACAGCTGCCAGCCCGAGCTGCAGGTGGTGACGGGCGTCGCGATCACGGACGGCACGGCGGAGGGCGAGTTCACGGTCGGCGAGGAGCGCTTCCGTCTGGCCGTCAACGAAACGACCGGCCGCGCCGCCCTCTTCCCGGCGGATGCCTTCGCCATGCTCGATCGCAAGCCCGTATCGGGAAAGCTGGTGGCGACTGACGGAAGCGAGGAAGAGTTGAAATCCGAAGACGCACCGAAACGCTCTGAACGCGACGACACATCCGCTGGCCCTGATGCCGAAGCCGTCCTCCCGGTCGGCGTCTGGCTGTTCGGCGGCGCAGGCGCTCCGACGATCGAGGCCTGCCTCGCGGATCATCTCGCCGTCAGGTCGGATGGGCGCGCCTTCCGCGGCGCGATCGGCGCAGGCGTGCATGAGGTGAAAGACGGCGCTCCGATCTGCCGGATCGATGGAGAAACCCTCAACTGCGGGTCGTCCGAAGATTCGGCGGGTGGCGAAGGAACGCTGGCCCAGGACGGCAACGGACTGATCGTCTGCGAGCCCGACGGTGACTGCAACCGCTTCTTCCCCTGCAACGATCTGCTGGAGACCAGCGGCGATCCCCGCGCCGCCCTGCTTCTTTCGACGGTTCGCGGCGAGAATACAGGAGGCACGCGTCCATGACGCCGAAAGGCCTTTCGATCGTCAAGGTGCTGAGACGTCGCGATTCGAAGGCGCATCTCGTCTCGCTCGTCTTCGCACTCGCCTTCGTCGCGATGCCGCAGTCCCGACCCGCGATGGCGCAGACGAATGCCTTCGACGGCGTCTGGGCGTTCACCGATCGGACGATCCCGGCGAACGCCCCAATCCGTCTGCGCATCGTGCCGGGGGAGGATTTGGAAAGCTCCAAGGCGGGCCTCGAGATTCGCCGCTATGCGCGCTTTTGCAACGATCAATTGCAGAAGACGCAAAAGCCGGGCTCGATCGTGCAGGCAGCGTGTGCGACCGCGCCGCTGTTGCGACTTCTCCAGCGGGTCGCACCCGGAAAGGAATTCGCGAGCTTTCCGTTTCGCGATCTGACCTTATCGAGGGGCTATGTCTCGGGCACTCTCGTCGCGGGCGACAGCACGCTGCAGGTCGATATGGGCAATGTCGTGCGCGGCGAAGCGAAGCTGCAGGTGGAGGTCGCGGAGGGACCCGAGAAGGGAGCCCGTCTCTTCGGTACGGCCAGACGCCTCACGCCATCGGAAAATGCAGCCGAGATCGCTCTTGGACCGAATTTGAAGTCCGCCGAGGAGGTGAATGTGCCGGACGGCACATATGTTCACGCCGATGCCAGTTTGAGGGCGGTTCTCGTTGTCGCCGGTGGCAAGGCGACGCTGAAGGTCGGGCATGCCGTTCCCGAAGACGGCGGCGGCTCTAAGCAGTGCCCGTCCGACGCCTCCGAATACTGGCGAAATCTCTGTGTTCTGACATACAAGGACGCGGTGGTCTGGATCGGGCATGCGCCTATCGTTTTCGACCCGACCCTCCACGAGACGCGCGTTGCGTTCGTGGAGACTGCGGCGCCTTCCGCCTATTTCCAGAGCCTTGACGCCCGGCTCTTGATGGACGGGCCGCTTCCGGTTCTGGCCCTGCCAATCAAGGGCAAGTCACAGCCGCTCCCCGGTGCCGAGCGTGCCCTCTTTCACTTCTATCCGACCGACGGTTCCGATCCGTTGGAAGGGCAGAGGACCCTTTCGGATACGGTCCAGCTGAAGGAAGAGCAACCGGGAACCGGCCCTGTTCGGGTGACCGGTCCCGGGGAGAAGCCAAAGGGCGGTCCGGAGAATGCCGAAGAGACCCGTGCCGACCCGTTCAGGCTGGCGCTTCGCTTCCAGGTCGGCAGCCCGAGTGACGCCATGAGGGATAGAGACAATTTCGTCGCCGACGTCATCAACGAGAAGGTCATCCTGACCGGCGATCCGACAGCACCGCATGTTTCTCCGCAGGTCGGCTTCCAGCCGCGCTTCGAAGGCCAGGAGTTGGTCGTCACCTTCACCGATTCGCTCGCCAAACCGGGAAAGACCCACACAGTCCGGTATTACCTGCCGGACGAGGCGCAAAAGCTGAGCGGGCGCGACAAGGTCGAGACTGGCGTTCTCGGCACGGTCCATTTCGACGATCTCGAAATGGAAGACGCCACCATAAAGCGGGCAGCGCGGGCGACCCTGACCTATGGCGGTGTTGGGGCGGATGAGCCCGCCAACGCAAATGGTGCGACCGGCCTGCCTGGAACGGCGATCCCGACAGAGTTCACGGGCACTTGGCGCTTCCACACCCTGAAAGGTGCGAACTTCCGTTTCAGCGTGCCATCGACCACGGGGGGAACTGGCGTCGTTGATCTCGGAGCGATCGAGGGCGTCGGGTGCGACATGCCGGATTATTTCTGTGTCTGGATGCGGGCGCGACCGGCCAACTTCAGGAATATCGAGGCCGAGGGCGTTTCAGTCGAAAGTGGAAAGGTGCGCGTCGCATTCGACGAAGTGATCGTCGGTGAAGCGCCCGATCGCGATGATGGCGATTCTTCGGTGGTCGAACTTGAACGCCGCGGAGACGAGTTCATGGGTCGAGTCGTCGATGGTGAGCGCGGCTACGAAATGCTCGGCTGGCTTCCGGTCTCCCGGGAGAACGACGAATCTCTGCCGCTTAGGGACGGCTCCGACCCCGCCGCCCAGACCGAGACCGGCGAAAACACCGGCGGCGACCTCTTCGGCTTTGATGAAGGGTCTTCGGGCGGTTCGGGGAATGGTAACCAGACCGCACAGAACGGCGGCGGCTCGGGCGCGAGCGGCAACACTCTCAGTACCACACAAGGCGGTGGATCGTCGGCAGGCGGAAATGGCGGGCAGGCTGGAAATGGTGGAACCGGAGATGGCGAGGCCGCCCCAACAGTCGCCTTCGAATTCGACCGGCCGGACTACGACCTGATCGATTTTCCGGCGGACGCACGCATCGATCTTGCCGTTCGGCAGATCGTGCTGCCCGGACTTCAGGGTCAGGATTCCTGCGGAGAATCTCTACGTGGTGCGCTATGCAATCTCGCGCTCGGCGAGCCCGATGACGGAACGCCTTTCGCGCTCGATCTCGAGGACGTGGCGGAGGCCGAGGGTGGACTGCCGCGTTACGGCTTGGTTCAGGCCGCGGGCAATCGCTACACCACCGTGCTCTACAGAACAGGCGACGGCCTGCTCCTCGATATCTTCGGCCCCGATGGCACGAAGAGCTCGAGCCGGCTGGGGCAGCGGAAGAAGGAAAGCGGCGTGCCGCTTGACGGACGCGTCATGGTCCGCCGGATGGATGACGGTCGCCCGATCGGAGTGCTCAACCTCTCGGAGACGGGTCTCTCACTCGTCCTCGAAGAGGGCGTCTGCGAGGCCGGTGGATCATGCCCCGCCGCCAGCCATACGCTTTCGCTCAGGGACCAGGCGCCAGAGGAGGACCGGATCATTTCGGTGTTCCAGGCGCCTGGTTTCCCCTCGCTGCTGCGTCTCGAGCTCGATCTTGAAAGCAAGATCGGTACCTTCACGCCGGATCGTCGTGGTGCGACCCATGCGTTGACCCTTGCAGGGGAAGGTTGATGCGTGTGCTTTTTTATTTACCGTTGGCTCTAGCCGGCGCGTCCATCGGTTTCGCGCCGTCGCAGGGCAATACTCAAGAGAGCGGCCATTACGGCGCGACACTGCCTCAGCTCGTCTGCGCCGCCGGACTTTCCTGTAATGGGCCGGAAACGAATGGTATAAACGCCGAAGATGCTGCGATTGTTCTGGGTGTTGACGGAGGTGACGAGACGATCCAGCAGGTCGTCGACGGCTCCTACAATTACGACAACGAGATCTGGCTTTGCGCCGGCGACGGGCCGTGCGCCGAATGGGCCGATCCGGAGCTGATCCGCGATGACCTCGGTCTCTCGCTGGAGCAGGTGGGCTATATCATCCAGTTGCGGCCCGATCTCGCAGCCCGGATGCCGCAGACCATTGAGCCGGAGAAACCGGATGCGCCCGAAGCGGTCTCGGACCTAGATCTTTCCGGCCGGTATCATCTGGTTTTTCGAGGGTCGAATTTCCTCGAATACGCAACAATCGACGGCGATCAGGGAACCTGGGGCGGATTACACCGCGATGTGCCCCTTCGGCCAATCACGTTTGAGCGCACAAGCGACGGTGTACTTTTGACATTCACCGGCCTCACTCACGACTACATTCTGCCAGGCCCCTATCTTTTCTATGCCTGCCAATCTGGCGCCTGTCTTGCCCGATCGAAGCAAGGGAAGCTGGGCATAGTTCTTCATGCGGCCCTGATCGCAAAGCCTCAATGACTTCTGATCATTTTAAGCATGGCAACGGCAGTTCTCAGTCTGTTCGAGCCGAAAAATCCCCTCTTGGAAATAAAGATCGCTTACGTGGCCGAGTGATCACCTTGCGACCTCGTCGCTACTCCGTTCGGCTTCGCTTGGTAATTCCGGGTCTGAATAAAACTCTCTTAATACGCTTCACAACCCATAGAAGGCGCACTCAAGATGTCTGTTTTCGCATCGAAATGCATAGGGCACCGTCGTGAAATGAAGCATTTTCTCTGCGTCAGTCTCGCAAACGTGCTGGTCTCTAGCAGTCTCTCGGTGCCCGCCTTCGCGGAAAGCCTCGAATTGATGCCGCAGCCTCCCTCCCTTGCCCACAGTCTCTGGCTGCCAGCCAAACAGGTCGAGGACATCGCCGGCATGCAGATCATTGAGGCGGATGGGTCGGCGACCGAGTTCTCTGAGAACGAAAAGGCGCAGATGATTGCGTCGGCCTGCATTGAGCAGGGCTTTGCCCTGTTCCAAAACGGTGTCTGGCATCCGCTCGCGCTGGACGGTCCGCCTGTCGATGCGGGCGCGCTTTGCCAGCGCACGGGCTCGAACGAGGCGCTTTGCGAAACGATGACGACGGATATCGTGGCGGAGGCGCTCGCTCCGCTCGGAACGCCACGTGAAAGCGGCTTCTTCCTGGTGCGCTGGGACGACGGCGCCCCTGACCGCATGGAGATGTGCATGGCAGGGCAATGCACCGCCATGACGGCCTGCGAGCCGCTTATCGAGGATGTCGCAGCGCAGTTCGGCGAGGCGGGGGAAGCCGAGATGGCGCGCATTCGCCAGAGGCTTGCCGAGAGCATCCCGCTGATCGAGGCGGAGGGCATCGACGTCTCCGCCCGCGCTGGTGAAGCAGGTGTCGATCTCACCGCCCTGATACGCGGAGGAGGCTCATCGGTCCTAGAGAAAAGCGATGGCTCCGCTGGCGATGCCGACAAGCCGGAGACGATGCAATGAACGCGTCCTTCACTCGCACGCTCGCCGCAGGTGTGCTGTGGCTTGCCGCTCTCTCAGCACCCTCGCTTGCGCAGGGCGAGCGCCCGCACGGGCCGTTCCATGCGAACTGGGAGATGATCGTTCCGAACCGGGCTTTCGAGATCGCCGTCAATTTCGATCATTACCCGAGCCTGGAAGCGGGCCATGGAATCCTGTCGATCTCGACGCTTGCCGATAGCGGCGGAGCCGGATTTCATTGCCCCCGCGAGGAGTCCGGTTTCGGCGGCTTTACAAGCGGCGCATTCTGCGGCGAACTTTTTGAAGGTGCAACGCGCGATAACAACAAGGCAGAGATCCTGGGCGTCAGATACGCCGAAGAACAGGCGATCGCGGCTTGGTCGTTCGCGAATGAGGAGACGGTTCGCCTGCTGGTCGTGGACCGAGGCGGCAAGGAGCCGAGAATGTCGATCCTTCACCCGAAGCGTGGGGTCGATGCGAGCTATCCGGTTGTGCGCCGACCCCACGACTGCAACTTCATGATGTGCCAGTATGGCGGCGATTTCGTCTTCGACGAGATTTCTGCCGACCCCCGCGCGGCCATGGGCTCAACCGCTGATCTCGCCTTTCTGCGGCAGTTTCGCGACATGGTGGAGTTGCGCGTTCCGGGCGCGGAATCACCCGGGGACGAGGACGTTCGGCAGGAAGACTACGACGATGTCCAGCCGGTCCAGTACGAAAGCGATGTGAGTTCGATCCAGAACGAGTGGACTGTCTACGACATTGCGACCGGTGAAACGCTTCTTTATCTCGATCTCTTTAATTCGCCTGGCAATCCGGCGGTAAACGGTTCGGGACGTGTCGTCGGCGGACCGCTCGCCATGCCGGGGACACCGGTCTTCGCGGAGGGCGAGGTCGGGCCGAACAGCACGAGGCTGGACCTCGAGATCGGCGATGGCACGAGCCGCCTCGAGATCGATGGCGGCAACGGTCCCATCCTCACGGGCTCGCTGCAGATGCCCGATGGTCGGATGGCTTCGGTCGAGCTTCGCTCGGCGGGAATGCCTGCGCCGGACCCGGCGCAGAACGCACAGCCGGAGAATTCGGCCGGTTGGGCCCCGCGCCATGGCGGCTCGAAGATGAGCTACTGGAATCACAACGGCTCCGGCATGGCCTGGGAGGTCGACGGCGATCGGCGCACCGTGTGGTATTTCGATCCCCGCGAGGGCCTTTCCGGGTCCGGCGTCAGGCGGGGCACGATCCTCTTCGAGGGTCGCCGCGACGGCCGGCGCATCGTCGGAACGGCCTACACCTTCTCCGGGCCCTGCGGCCCCGCCGGCTTTCCGGTCTCGGGCCCGATCGGCGCGCGTGACGAGAGCGTCACTCTCGAAGGGACCGCACCGAGGCGGGACGAATTGTGCAACATCCATTCTCAGGTGACGGAGCGTCTCAACTTCAATTTCGTCGCCATGCAGCCCGACGGCGGCGGAACGCAGACGATCGACGAGATGGACGCGCCAGGCGTCGGCGTCTCGGGAGATCGCTATGTCGTGCGCGATCTTCCGAAAGACGACATCCTCAACATGCGGGCCGGTCCCTCCACCAAGGAGGAGGTCGTTGGATTTCTCGACGAGCGCATAACGTTCAGTCTGATTCGCTGCGAGCCGCGCATCGATGCGGCCCGCTGGGAGCGGGCGAACCGCTCCGCGCGCCGTTCGATGCTGCGTCGCGCCTGGTGTCTCGCGGCCTGGGACGACATGCAGGGCTGGGTCTACGGCCGTTATGTGGATCCGGTCGAATGACGGCGCGGCGGTTTCCCGGATTTGGCCGGGCCGGGATCATGGCGGGGTGCCTCGCGGTGACTGCCGCCACCCTTTCCGGCCTCGCTGGAACGGCCTCGGCGCAGACGCTTCAGGAGCGGTACCGGATCGAGAAACAACCCGGCAAGACCGGCAAGCCGTTTCGGCGACCGGATGCGCCGAGGCTCGAGCCCGATCCCAGGACGGCCTGCATCGTCACGCTCGACATGTCGGCGGCGACGACCTTCGGCGAGGGCTGCTCGGTCGGCATCATGCGCGGGGCACAGCCCCATATGGTCGCCGTCGGTTCCTCGCAGCCGTGGCGCGCCGGCCCCGACCAACGCTACCGGTTTCGCATCGGCCTTCATTCCTGCGGCAGGCCCATCATCCTCTGGAAGACTCAAGGCTGCACGCGCGACGAAGGCGGACAGGCCTTCTCCGCCGGCCAGTCGATCAAGCCGTTGAGCCCCGACGGCGGTCCGACCAAGCAGCGCAGCTTCATCATCAGCGATTGAATAGGGCATGAGGTCATGCACTATGGCGGATGCAAGTCTGGTGAATGCGAATCCGTATCGAACGACGAGACAGGGAGCGCGAAGCGCACGGTTTGGGACCCGTTTGTCGGCGCGATCGCGGAGCCCCCTACGGCAAAGCCCGAGACCTTCATCGACAGATGGGCCGTAGTGATCGGCGGTCCGGCCCTTTTTCTCACCATCACCGCTTTCCTCTACGGCGACGGGACGCTTTCTCAGCCGGTCGCGATCGGGATCGCGCTGGTCGTGATCGTCCTGACCTGCCACTGAGTTTTTCCTCCACGTTGGATTAGAGTCCGTTCCCCATTGAGGACGGACGACATGAAGCGAAAGCGTTTTTCTGAAGAACAGATCATCGGCGTTTTGAAGGAGCAGGA
>NZ_JBEHWS010000023.1:0-25755 GCF_040239565.1 Fulvimarina thalattae | reverse complement strand
CAAGAAGCTGTTCCGCCTCTACCGCGAGGAGCGGCTGGCGGTGCGCCGCCGCGCAGGTCGCAAACGGGCGATCGGCACCAGAGCGCCGATGCTGGTGCCGCTGGCGCCGAACGAACGCTGGTCGCTGGACTTCGTCGCCGACCAGTTCACCGATGGGCGGCGCTTCCGGATCCTGGCGGTCGTCGACGATTGCACGCGTGAGAACCTGGCCTTGGTCGCCGATACCTCGCTGTCCGGCGCTCGCGTCGCTCGCGAACTGGATCGCGTGATTGCCTTGCATGGGAAGCCGAAGATGATCGTCTCGGACAACGGCAGCGAGTTCACCTCGAACGCCATCCTCGCTGTTGCGGACAAGATGCGCATCGACTGGCATTACATCGCGCCGGGAAAACCTATGCAAAACGGCTTTATCGAGAGCTTCAACGGCCGCCTGCGCGACGAATTGCTCAATGAGACGCTGTTCTCGTCGATGACCCAAGCCCGGCAGAAGCTCGCTTTCTGGCAGGCCGACTACAACACAGCGCGCCCCCATTCCGGGATCGGATGGAACACTCCGACCGAATTCGCTGCGACCTATCGAACGCGACGGGATCTGGCGCTGGACTCGACGGATGGCTCCGCGCCGAAGCCCGCCGCATACACCGCCCAACAGGGCAACAAAAACGCCGGAAACGAACTTCAGGATGGATAAAACTTGGGGGCAACGTCACAAATACCACGAGACTGCCTGCACGATCAGCCAGGCGTCGAACTGCCGGCCCTTGAAGTCGTCCCTCGACTGCCGCTTCAGCTTCTCGGCGATTGTGTTCAGGATCATCGCAAGGCTCCCCGTCAATAGAGAGCGAAAAACAACGAACAAGGTCGCCACAGAGTTAAACCGAAAAGTTTGCGACAGGGCCGATTGTCTTGGGCTGGGCGGGACTTGCGACCCCACTCGCTCGGCAGAAGTTCGCCGATCACCGCCATTCTTCGTCCGTCAGAGCGCCCCGCGCCAAAGCTAACCCCAAAAGACAGCCTTGAAACAAACCTCAGATGGTTTGGGAATCCACTATGTCAACAGGCACTAGTCAGATCCGTAATAGCCAGTTGCTTCGCGAACAGCGTTAAGTCCTCGTGCGCCTTCGCGGCTTCCCGCAGCCGCCACGGCAGCGAACACGCGCTCTGCATCGCTGTAGCGCCGGAGATCGAGATAGGCATATCCTCGAAGGATCATCAGGTCGATCCGCTCAGGCGCGATCCGCGATCTCTCGTTGAGAGCCTGTAATGTCTCGACAGGACGCTCGGATTCGAACGATTCGACGGCCTGCGCGCCCAGGAGCGAGGTAGCGAGTTCGATCCGGCGCGCACTCGATTGGGGCTGTTTGGCCGCGGAGACGGCAGCCTTGTCGGATAGTCCAGCCCGGATATAGGCCAGAGACTGGCCATAAGCCGCATCCTGGCGAACCTGCGGCGAATTGGAAGACAAGGCAACTTGGAAGGCCTTAGCCGCGACTATCGGACGATTCAAATCCATCAAGCACCACCCACGTGCAAGGGCCGCTTGCGGCGACAGGGTGCGGGGATCGATGCTTTCGCTGCATGACCTTCCGGTGCGGTTGGGCGCTTCCTGTCGACGGTTTTTCCGCGCGGGTTGTGCGGTTACGGGAGGGGTTGTGCGTGTGATAGCGGGCGGTTGCTCTCTAGTCGTGTACGCCATCGGACGTGGTTCGACATTCCGTTGCTCGCGGGATGGTGGATCCGCACGGTCCGGCGTCGCAGAACTCGCGGCCATCTCAGTGGTTGCTTGCGCCGCAGTCGTAGCGGACGAAGCAGCCTCTTCAGCGGTATCGGCTGCCGATCCAACAGCCGCGATTCTCGGTGATCTCCCTGTCCATTCAAGCTGGACGCTTTCGAGGCCGGCCTCGTCGCCCAGCTGTTTTCTGGTCAGGGCCAGACCGAAAGCGGCGCTCTCATCGTCCGGCTCCCAATTGAGCGTGGTCTCGAACCATAGCTCGGCGGTCGCAAACTGGCTGAGGTCGTATGAATACCAGCCAAGTTCGCGGGCTCCGTTTACGTCTTCAAGCCGCGCCACTGTATCGACCATCAACCGAAGGATAGTGGTCGGCTGGATCGGCGGAGGGTCGATCGAAAGAAGGTTCGCCGTAGCCGCAACATAGACCTCGCCTGCATCCTCCGACTCGTCGGCGAAGGGACGTATCACCAATTCGGCCTCCGACGGCTCATTCTGCCGAAGGAGAGCGAGGGCCAATCCCCGTGAAGCTTCGCTTGTTATCTCGATCTCGCGTGACTGGCGAAACCATCTCTCGGCTTCGGCAGCATTATCGCGCTCAAGATAGTACCAGCCTAGTAGTATCTGGTCAGCGGTGTTGTCTGTGTCGCTCGCGATTTGTCGGATGCGCCGAAGGTCGGTCTCGGGCACTGTCAAATCCGATTCGTCGCCGGCTTCGGCGAGACTCTGGCGCGCAAGTTCCGTCCGTATCGTGTCGAACTCGCCAGGACCTTCTGGAGATGGCTTTTCAAGGGCGAGCAACTCATCGAGCGCCGGACGTTCGAGGCGCTGGGTGGCCATCTGCATCGTGGCGAGGCGCTCGCCGGGATCCTCGCAATTTGTCAGGATGTAGCGATATGCGTCGAGAGTGCGGTCTGGTCGATCGGTGTTGGCGAATGCGCTTGCCACGCGCCAGAGAACATCGACTTCGCTGCAGGTCAGAAGACTTGGCGTTTCGGTGGCGATGCGGATGACAGTGTCGTACTGCCTGAGATCAGACGCGTTAATAAGGCGCAATCGGTTCTCTGCCACGCGCAGGCGCTCGAGGAGATCGGGCGGCGGTGTCCAGTCGGGTTCACGTTCTTGGCGGTCGGTAATCGCTTGGCGGACTTCCGCGTATCTTCCCTTCGAATAGAGTGACCACATGCGATCGAGGTCCGGGTCGCCTATCTCGGGTACCGCGAGTGGATCGTCTGGCGGTTCCCAGTCCGGATACAGAGCCCGAAGACGCGCAATTTCAGCTTCGAGGCGTTGCGTGTCGCCCTGTTGTGCAAAGTAGCGGAGCGCACTTTCATCAACTTTCTGTTCCGCGGACTCAGTTTGCTGTGAATTTGAGCGCTGGCTTCCGCCCGGCGGAACGGCTTGCGCCTGAACGGTCAGGTCACGCGCGCCGGACCTTTCTTCTTCCTTCGGGGGATCGTCGGCGGTCTCTGCACTCGGTTCCGAGGTTGGCTCGTTCTCCGCGTCTGCGGAACTATCACGTTCGATCGTGAAGTTGAGCGGATCACGTGTAGCACCTGTCTGCAGCTCCGTATCCACAGCATGCGACGGCGTCTCGGTGTTGCTCTGTTCTACTCTTTTCGTGCTCTCCGGCCGCTGATTTTCGTCGACGATAGAATAGTGCGTCGGTCCCGAGGCCGTGCTTTGCGCGTGAGCGGACCCGATACTGATGCCAGGAAGACTAGGACCAACTGCGGCGGACCAGAGGACGCACGCCAAAATGCCGCCGATTAAACGATACCGGTTTCTCATCGGAGGCAATCGAGATGTTCCTCTGAGAGATAGGAAAGCGCGAGGAGATGAATTGTCGACGGATAGTAGAGTGTCGGCTCGAAACGTCGGATTTTGGGATCGATTGGGCGCTGGTCGATGACGCAGGAGACTAGAGCGGGCAGAATTGCATAGCCTGGTTCTGAAAGAACCTCTTCGACCGTACCGGAGTCTAGGTCAACGACCACGACCTGACCGTCATCGTTCGTCATCCCTTCGCGCAGGCGGGTCAGCAGCGCTCGATCCCGCACACCGGCGCGTGCGAGATAGAGCGGAATACGAAGTGCGTTGTAGCCAAACCGATTTTCAAACCCGTCGGCAGGCTTGGGTCGGGTCCGCAAAGAGAGCCACTCTGGCGGCAAATTGCGGGGGCCGAATTGGGCCTGCTCAAGGAGCGTCAAACCGCTCTGATTTAACGAAGACCACTCTGTATCGGGCGCGAGTTCGGCGAGGACTGGAAAGGCTTCATAAACCCAGTAGGACAAGTTGACGACCGGGCCGTCTTTGCGATCATCGGCGCCGTAGCCTGCTTTACCGGCAAGCATAATGGTCCGACCTTGATGCAACTGGACGAGGTGTCCGATTGCCTTTGCCATACCTGTCGCCGTGGTCGTCAGCTCCTCGCGGTTCCAGTCTCTACCAGCACTCGCCAGGGCGTAGGCGATGAGAATATCGCCGTCCGTCGCATTGTTGGGATCGGTGACATGCGGCGTCTTGTTGGGATCCCAACGCCACACGGCCAGGCCATCGTCACGAAGAAGAAATTCGGTGCGTGTAAAGGACCAAATGAGATCAAAGGCAGCTGGATCGTTCGCAAGATAGGCCAGAAGAAGCCCGTAACCCTGACCCTCGCTGTGGCTAATGCCGCCGTTGCCGGTGTCGATCACGCGGCCGTCCTGATTGACGAAAGCTGCCTTGTAGGCTGACCAGTCATCTGGCTGGATCGTGGCGCTTCGTGCTGGTGCGGCGCCGAAGGTGGTTCCGACGAGCAACATCAACACTGCGAGCGCTGCACAGAACCACCCCTTCATCATCGTCTCCCCAGAACAGAAGTGAGTGCCGTCGTTGCTATTCCTAGCAAAAGGGCCGTAATCACGAGCAGCGTCGCATAAGCGAGAAGGTGCATCGAAAGCCAGTTTGCAGCGATAAGCCTTAGATTGCTGAACGTGACAGGCTGCGACTGGACTAGTTCCTGGATGCCGACTGTCGCCCGATCGAAGCTTCCGTCGGAGGAATTGTAAGAGGTCACCCTTCCTCCGAGCTGACTCCAGCCGTTATAGGTGGTGAGCTTGTCGACTCCGTCCGCCAATTTTGAAGAGGAAGGGGAGGAGACGAGTGTCCAGACTGAATGCTCGTCGGGGGCGATGCCCTGTGCAACGAGCATCGATGAGTTGGCCGACGGCAAATAGGGTGGCTGTTCCTGCGGCATAATACGCAGATCTGATGGCGAGACGTCGAACTCTTTCTGAAGCCAGTTTTCCAAAGCGATAAGTGGATGACGCCAGTCCTCTTGTACTATATCATCGCGCCAACGAGAAATTGCGGCGCCAGTCTCATCCTGTACATCTGAGGAGTCTGTCTCTACCCATCTATTTTTCGCTGCAGGATCGATGCCCACCTGAGTGAGGACGCTATCTGCTGTCTGCGAAATCGGTCCAACAATTATTGCGTCTTTATCGTCGATGGAAAACGGCGTTCTCTGCACGGTAAAAGGGATCGGGCGTTCGGCGATACTCGCGATACGCCCCATGAGCGTTGCGGCAACCGAAGCTGCTTCCGGGCCTTCTTCAGTCATGACAAGCGGAACAGGTTCGGTGGAACGGTTATAAGGATAGCCGACACCGCGAAAGGCTGAGAGGTTCGGGCGCACGCTAATCTGGGCGAAGTCTGGGAATTGCAATTGCGACGTATCGAAGAGGACGAAGCGGCTGTCGCCGGAAGCTGTCGATCCTGGAACGCAAGCATCATCCGCGCTCGTTATGAGATTGGCTACAAGTGCCATATCGTTAACGCCGGCCTGAATATGCTGCATCGTCACTTGGATAGGAAATTTCTGCAGAATAGCCCCGCTATTTCCGCCGATCGGTACTGTTGTCGCGATATTGCCGTTCACGTAAACGTCGAGCCGGCTGCCCGGCAGAACACCATTCGTATAGCCGGCGTCGAGAAGGATCGTCATCTCGCCATAAGCCTGAGCATAGAAGTCCGCTGGCACCGCGATCGTGAAATCGGTCCGGAATCGCCGTCCAGAAAATTCCCGTGTCTGGATACCGAGATCTGCAAACGACGTCATAGTTTTTCCGCGAAAGATCGGAGCAGCGGGCACACGCCACGATGGCTGAGCGATAGCGTTGCGCAACTGAGAGCTCGGCTCGTCCCGAACGTTTGAGATGCCTTCGATCGTCGCGTCCACATCACTCCAATTCTGACCTGTAACGAGCACGACGTTGGGACCGGTCGGATCTCCGTCAGACACGAACAGCACGTTACTTTCGATGTGGGTCGGTACCGGTGCACCAATCTCACTCAACGTGGCGATGGGCCCAACGAAGACCGTTAGTGTGCCTGCTTGAGCTTCGGTCGATATCGTCGTCGTAACGGACGTGGACTGATTGGGCATCTGTGTAAGAAGCGATAGCCGCTGGGCGAGCTCGATCAGAGAAGGTGTAGCCGATGAAATGTCGCTGTCGGATACAACAAGGTTAAATCTCGTATGTCCCGTCTGATTGAATCCAATCGCTTGGATGTCCTCGATACGCCGAAACTTAGACGCGTCGGTGTCCTCGAAGGTAAGAAAGGTCTGCGATGTATCGAATTCGGTCCAAAGCTCGAATGTTGAGCTGATCGTGCAGTCGGTTCGATGGCGCAAGCTGGTCCGAAACTCGACGACGTTGCCTCCAGCGCGTAGGAGGCCGGGTGGGATCGTGCTGGAAATAGGTGTGACACCTTGCGACGAAGCAACGGCTTCGTCGATCACGACACGGCCGTTGAGCAAAATCATCAAGCGCGATGCTTCGGGTGCAGCGACAATTGCGTTTTGATAAGCGACTGTGATGGACGAGTTGGACCGAGCCTGCTCCGGCGTCAAATAGATCGACCAGCTTCGGCTAGCGATCTCCCCCCATAGCGAGAAGTCTTCCATCGGTACGATATATCGGCGAAATCCATCACTCGACTCCTCTTCAGTCGTGCGGGAGTTCTCGCCTGCGTCGGGAGAAGGCGATGATGCCGCTGGCAACGGCGAAGCTTGTTCGGCTGCTGTCGTGTCAGAAGTTGTACTCTCTCCTTGCGCTGGCTCGACTGGCACGGTCTGGGTAGATGTAGATTCCGCTGGCGCACGTAACCCAGGCGTTGATCCATTCTGCTGTTGCAGCGTGTTGTCGGTCGGACTCGATGGAAATGGCGCTATTTCGGGGGCAGAGTTGGCTCGAGGTTCGGGAAGTAGAGTTTCCGGAGGCGCCACCGCGGGCGCGGATTCATTGCTGGATTCAGCCGGACGCTCGGGTGTCATGTCAAAGGGTGCCGTTTGCGAGGCGGCGGGTGATCCGGCTGCGAGAATACATACGAGAAGGGCGGCGGCGAAATTTTGGACAGTTTTCATCGCATACCCTCGCGGGCTGCTCGGAGACTCCTGAAGTGTTGCTGACGTGCGCGCGCACCACGAAAGAGGTAGAATAGTCCACGATAGGTCTGAAACAAACATAGCCCAACAAACCATGCGGTGCCGCGAAGTAGACCGGGGTTCCTGCGACGCGACTGCTGGAACGAGCGCCAATTTCCCGAATTCGCAAAAAGTAAATCGGAGACGAGAAAATGGACACTCGACTTTTCGAGAACGAAGCTGCAGCCAACGGTCGCTCCGTCCGGCTCGGCGCGGACGTTGCGGATGATGGCCGGGAGAGACGCAACTTGACCTGACATCTGGGAGCTAAACTGCAGGGAAATGCCCATGTCTATTTCAAGGTCTTGCGGAACCTCGCCAAAGATGCGGACGCGTACGCCACGCACCGAGACGTCCTCTATCGTCGCGGCAAATGTCTGGTTTTTGACGGATACGTCGCAACGCCGCGAAATCTTGACGCGTCGCCCTGCACTTCTCTCGCCGCGCTCCGACACGACACCGAGGGCGCAACCAGCCAGGAGCAGATTAAGCAAGTTCCATCCGCCGACCACCAGAGTGAGATCAGCGCGATCGGGTTCATACATTACCCGGTAGATCGTAACGCCAAGGGCAACAAGCAGAATGCCGAAGATCGTAAAGAAAGGGCGGCTGAGTTCCGATAATCGGCTCTGAACGATCGACTCGTTCTTCGATGTTACCTTGAACGACGGATTATGAGGGTTAACGATTGCCGAGAACACTGCCGGTAAGAGATGAACCGTTTGGATATACTCATAAAGTTCTGAGATCCAAGGCCAGCGGAAACGTCCATAAAGATAGTTTTGCATAATAAGGTTCACGATGACGTAGGTCAGCGTGTAGGCGAGGAATTCTACGCCAGACGCAGTAAAAATTTCGAAGTCAAAGAAGAGATAGAAAAGCGGGGCGACTAAAAAGATCAGACGGGGAAACGGAAATAACCAGAATAGGGTCGCTGACATGTAGCAGAGGCGTTGCGGTAGAGAGAGGCCGCGTTTGAAAAGCGGAAAACGGAACCGTAGAATCTGCATCATACCCTGACCCCAACGGCTTCTCTGATTGATGAAGCTCGCGAAGGTCCCTGGCTGGAGGCCGGCAATGAGGGGCGTGTCGACGTAGATGCTGTTCCAGCCGCGCGAATGCAACTCAAGAGCGGTCTCACAGTCTTCTGTGATGCTTAGCCCGCTAAAACCGCCGGTTTCTTTTAGTGCTTCGCGACGCAAAACGGCGGCCGATCCGCAAAAAAAAGCAGCGTTCCACTTGTCGAGACCGCGCTGTATGATGCCATAGAACATCTCGTTTTCCGAAGGCATCTTCTCGAAGGTTCGCAGATTTTTTTCGAGAGGGTCGGGATTGAGAAAAAAATGTGGGGTCTGAACAAGAAAGAGTTTCGGATCTCGCTCGAAAAAGTGGGTCGTCCGTATAAGGAAGTCTCTGGCGGGCGCATGGTCTGCGTCAAAAACCGCAACGAGATCGCCTTGCGAGTGCATCAGCGCATTATTGAGGTTGCCGGCCTTTGCTTGTTCATTCTGATCGCGCGTGATGTAAATTGCACCAAGTTCCTCGCATAATTGCTTCAATTTCGTATGCCGTCTGACAGCATTCTGCGACTCACCGGCATGCTCGGAGGTACGTTTTTGGGTGGTTCCGCCATCGTCCAGCAGCCAGACCTTAAGGCGGTCGGAGGGATAGTTCATCGACAGAGCTGCAGCGAGCGTGTTCGACAGAAGTTCTACATCTTCGTTGTAACTTGGCACGAACACATCAACGCTCGGAAGACGATCGGAACTCCAATTGGTTCTGACGTTACGGGGAGGTAGCGGTGCAGCTACGACAAAGAGGCTGAGTCCCAGCATCAGGACACTGTACATTTCGGCCAAATAGAGCAGGAGCGCAGGCAGAAAGTTCTCCAACTCGCTAACAGGAGGAAGCGTAGAAGTCGTACGCCAGTATACATATCTGAGTACAATCGTGGTCCCGAGAGCCATAGCGACCAAGCGCCAAGTGCCGCCTAGATTCAAAACCTTGAGAAGAAGAATCAAGGAGAGGACGAGTACGACCGCGATCAAGTGAGCCTGAAGACTGATCGGCAAAGTTATCGCAACGAGCGCGACTGCCGAAGCCGCGGCCCACAACAAAGCGATAATCGTTTTGGCGACAAGCATTCCTCTTACATACCGTTGTTTAGTTCTGAGCGGTTGGTGGCGGTGGTGGAACCGCCGGCCCCCTCAGACTAGTTGGCGCTGGGCTGGTTTCTGACCCAACAGATACCGAAGTGTCCTGCGATGAAGACGGTCTTGTTCTCTGCACTGACCCGGGAGGCGGAGGCACGGGCGGGCCTATTGGGGCCGGCAGTGAGACGGGCTCCGGTGCGGGAGATTGAGAAGCGGGTACGCGGCGGACCGCCTGACGCTGGCTTGGTGCGTCCCGATTAATCGCTCTTTTTCTCGTGACTCTCGGGCGATTTTCCGCCGGTTCTGCTTCAATGACTCTTTCGAAGCCCCTGCTGCCCAGGGGATAGATCGGCGATCCGCTCGCGCCCAGCCGAGGATCGGCGCCCGGCGGAGAAGGATAGGGATCCCATGTAATGTTGCTGAAAAAGGCTCTGATCGTCAGGCCATACATTGTCGCAAGAAGACGGTTTTCGGCGTTGCCTGTTCCGCATTGGCGAAGCCGCATCTCTATTGTGCCCTTCGAACGAAAGATCATCGGCGGAGCCGCGCCTCCAGATATACGCTGCCAAGCGTAAAGGCAGGTTTCTCCCAAATTCGAGCGGCCAACCGCATATCCAAATGGTCCATACCGATTTTGGACGTATGTAGGCGACCGTAGCATAGTGATGTTTGGAAACTCGGCCTTGATCTCTCGGTCGATGTTGGCGGCGAACAGTGGCTGATTGCTCAGTGGGGTCCGCCCACTTCCAGTTGCTCCGACCGGTCCGAAATACTGAACGAGCAGAAAGTCTTGTCCCGGATAGCGGCCTTCGTTTCGCAGGAGAATTTTTTGCTGGGTTGCATTCGGATATCGGGTCTCCAGTACTTCGACGAGCGCCGGTCCGCCCGGAGATGGAATGACGAATGCTTCACTCAAGGCTACGGTTTCGGTACGCTCCGGACCTCGCGGCTGTCCGGTTGTCGAACACGCACTGACAAACAAAAATGCAACCAACGCGGGAAGCGAACTTAGCCCTCTGTTGCCGTTGTGCCTCATTTCTCGGTCGACGACAGTTCGGTTGAACTCTTGCGAGTGCCGCAGCAGGCTTCCTCTACAGCCGAGGAACTTGGATCGAAATGAACGCGGAAAAGCCGCTCCTGAGAAAGGAGCGCGCATCGCGGCGATGGTTAAAAATCCGATAATCTTCAAGCTAGGCGCCATCATGATGTTGGTGCTGAACCGCATCGCTTCACAATGATTCCAGGACGTTGCCCTAGCCTTACGCTCGATGGTCCGATGATACGCAATCCTTATTGAAATTGCGTCTATTTGATGAGGGTCCTATCTCGTGGCTTGGTGTAAGAACGGCCTTGTTGCAAACTTTCGCCGCTTAATGGTTCGGTGACCGTACTCACCGATTTTGCTCTCTCACGACTGGAGAGACTTGCCGTGATCCTGAACACGATCGCCGAGAAACTGAAGCGGAAGTCGAAAGACGGCTTCAAAAGCCGGCAGTTCGAGGCGTGGCTGATCGTGCAGGCGGTGACATGGCAGCTACGCTAGACGCTTGGTTATCAGGACCTTGAGGAGATTTTCTCCGAACGCGGCTTCGCGGTCGATCATTCGGCGATCAACCGCTGCGTTCTCACATATGCATCGCTGATCGAGAACCGGCTGCGCCGGTTTCGCAAACCTCATTGCGGCTCGATACGGATCGATGAGACATATGTGAAGATCCGGGGCCATTGGCGGTATCTGTATCGTGCCATCGATAAGCATGGGATCCCAGTCGATTTCCAGCTGACGGCCAAGCGCGACGCCGATGGGGCCGGGCGCTTCTTCCGCAAGATGCTGAAGGACGAATCGCTTCTCTCACCCACGACGATCGGCATGGGCGGCGCAGGCGCGTTCCACGCTGCCATCCCACTCGCGGTCGAAGAGCGCATACTGCCGTCCGGTCCCGTCCATCATGTCACCAAGCACCTTCAACGTGGGATCGAGAGCGATCATCTCCGGGAGAAGAAGGCCATGCCGAGGATCGGCGGCATTCGCCCGTTTAACACCGCCCGGCGAACGATCAAAGGGTTCGAAGCCATGCTCTGGCTGAAGAAGGGCTTCGGCTTCGCTGACGAGTGGACCGTTCATCGGCAGAACAATTTCGTCGCGCAGATCGTCGGGGTCCAAAAAGTCAACAAGGCCTGAATATTTCGTTCCGAACAAGGCTTTCGCGGGCTGAGCCAAATGTTGCGACAAGGCCAACGGCCGCAACAGGGTAATCTGTTCCTCCGTTGTCAGGCATCGGAGATCACTCTACCTTCAGCGCAGGACCGCCTTTGAAGCTTTTACCGCTATCGGGCTATCGCCAGTGGTGTGAAACCGTGACGTCCGAACGCCCTTGGATCAGGAACGCGTCGCGCTCGCCTCAGGCGAAGTTGAAGTCGCCTGCGTGAGAGAGGGAGGTGCGGGGATGAAGGGCGCCTCGTCTGAAGGCCGTTCGCTTCGATCCGGCACCGCACTCTCTGCAATATGCGCAGGTTTCGGCTCGGTTATCCTCGGAAGGGAAGAGATCTTCGAACCGTCGATTGCAACGTCAGACGGCGCGGGGATATTCGGCCCGGTTTCTGCTGAAACCTGAGGCGAGAGTTTTTTCGTCGAAAATGCGCTCTTTGCTCGTCCGGCTTTGCCCGGTTTGGGCGTTTTCGCAATCGAGGAGAGCGTTCGGCTCGACTGTGCAGGGTTTGTCGATACCGAAGAGGCCCAGCGCGCAACGCCCATCGTGCGGTTCGCGATGTTCAGCGCATCCGGACCCGTACGAAAGGCGCGGGAAGTCGCAAGTGCCAGCCCATCTGTAGCGGGAAAGAGGCGAAGATTGCGGATCGATGCGACCATCGCTCCGAGCGGTCGCTTCTGGCAGATGTGGATTCGTATGCTCATCGGCTGCTTGCGGATTCCAAGGCCGGAGGACGCGCCGTCGATTTTTCGAAGATCGAGCCACTGCCAGGCATAGATGCATGTTCCACCCTTTTCCCGAGCATAGGCATACCCAAACGGACCATAGGCATTGAAATTCGGTTCGTCCGCGATGGCGAAACCGCGAGCAAGGCCATATTTCCCAAGTTCCGCGATGATCTCGTTAAGCCGCGGCGAGCGCAGGAGGTTCGGCGCCGTTCCATCAGCACCACCGGTTTCGAGACGGATCATGTTCTCGTGCTCGAAGCTGCCATCACCCGAAAGCACAATCCGCTGTGTGACGATCGTCGGACGACGGTTTTCGATGACGTCAAGAACCCTGCCAGCATCCGCCGGCAGTTCGGCCCAGCGCCGATGATCGGCAATGCTTTCGCTGGTAACCAGTCGCGCCGACGGCTCGCTATAGGCAAGGACATCGTAGGCGCCGGTGGACTGAGTGCAGCCGCCAAGGGCAAGGGCGGAGACAGCGAGGCCGATGAGCCGTAGTCTCAGGATCGTTTTGGAATTCGGAAAGCGGCACATGGTCAGAACCTCTTGCTCCTCACGACGGCCAGGGCCTCGCGGGTCTCGCGGGTCGAAAGCATTCGGTCGGATCGTTCGAAGACGGTTTCGGCGTCCTGGCGGCGGCCGAGATGCCAGTAGGACCAGCCGCGCAGCAGCGCCAGACGACGGTTGTCAGGGGCAAAACGGCTGCGCTCCTCGAGAATCCCGAGCACATCGCGATAACGCTTGGCATCGAAGGCTGCGATCGCCTGATCTGCGAGAAGAGCAAGGCCGATTTCGCGTCGCCGTCCATCGCTCATCAGGCCCGTATCGGCGGCAGCGCCTGCGCTTCTCAGATCGCCGACGGCAAGGAGTGCGAGCGAGCGACCATATTCGGCATCGCGCCGAACCGAAGTCGGGCCCGAGAGCGCCTTGTCGAAAGCCTGCAGCGCTTCGCTCGGCCTCTTCAGTTCAAGGAGGCACCAGCCGTAGATGAGTGACTGTTCGACAGTCAGGGACCTTTTGGCCTGTGCGGCCTCGGCGCACTGCCTGAACCGTTTGGCTTCGAAGGCGACGATGATCGGATCGCGCGCGGGCGCGGACCTTCTGGGCGACCCTGCTTTTGCTTGACCAAGCGAGATTTCGGCGAGCTCCTCGTAACGGGCGGACCAGTAGCTGCGCAGCCGCTTTGCTTCAGCAATATCACCGGAGGCGGCAGTGGCGAGGATGAGCCCGCGTGCGGCGCCCTCGCTTTCGCCTTGGGCGAGGGACTGCTCGAACCACTGGCGCGCCGTGGTCATCTGCTTGAAACCGTGTGCATACCAACCGAGCACTTCTGCGCCGCGAGCCGAACGCTGCCGGGTTGTCGCAGTTGCAAAGTCGGCGATTTCCGCGTTCGAACGGCGCGGCGGAGGATTACCCTCGAAGCGGGTCGCCTCGATCTCGACATAGAGGTTTTCGAGCTCGTCGGTCATTTCCCGAGCGCGGCGGGCACGCGCGGCTGCTTCCTCCTGCCGTTCCAGCGAAACGAGCGAGAGGATTGCGCCGAGTTCGATCTCGGCTAGTCGGCGCGTGCGCTCGTCGGTATCGGCCTCATCCGTGGCGCGGTGTGCTGCGCGTTCGAAGGCCTTCAGCGCGCCTGTGTGGTCCAGGCGCTGACGGCGGAGCCAGCCGACCAGAAGAACGTCGCTTGCTGTCCCGTTTTCGATGGCTGTCTCGATGAAATGCGCAAGCCGCTTTGCGTCCGGGTCGGTCGCTTTTTCGTCTTCCAGTCGGGCCGCGATCTCCGCGCGGGTCACGTCGAGCACGATGTCGTCGAAAGCGCCTGTCTGATCCGCGCTGATCACAGGTTCGGAAAGGAGCTCTGCAGCCTGGGGGCCGAAGGCAGCAAGCGCGATCTGGATAGTCCCGCGACGGGCTTCGACCGTGTCACAGCGGGTAAGAAGAGCCTTGTAATCACTGATTGCCGCTTCGGCGTTCGTTATCCGGCCTCGGGCCTCAGCAATCCGCCAAGCGACATCGAGATCATCGCAGCCGCCGAGCGTCGGCTCGTCCGCTGCAATTTCGATCACCTCATCAAAGCTCTTGCTATCTGAGGCGAAAATCAGGTGAAGGCGCTGGTGCTTCAGTCGCAGCTTATCGCTGAGATCCTCGGAAGGGGTATAACCCGTGCTCAGCCGCCGTGCTTCGATCTCACTCTCGAGAATGTCGAGGTCGTCCTTTGCGAAGAGCGCCCAGAGCTCGCTCTCTGGATCGCCGGATTTCTCGGAGAAGTCGGTGGGCGCCAACCAATTCGGATAGAGCGTCTGCAGGCGCTTCAGCTCAGCCTGGAAACGCTCCGGCTGGTCGTGCGTGGCATAGTAGCGAAGGGCGCTCTCGTCGACGACCTGCATCGGACGGTTTTCCTGAGCCAGCGCGGCCGCTCCGAAAACGGCGCCAGCGCAGACGACGAGCGCGGATGACGCGCGAAGGATCAAGCAAGACATTCCGGATACCATTTCTTGGCGGCGCAAATCGACAGGAGCCGAAGGGCGGCGGGGAAGTAGGGCTCCTCGGCGGGGTGTGTCAGGGCTTCGGGATAGGGTTGGCGGTGAGCCGCGCAGGTCGTCAGTGCAGGCACGGCATCATATCCGGACGAGCCGAAACGCGCCGGAGGCGTGTCGGCGGTCGGGCCGACTGCGATCGGGCGCGGGGATGCGCCGAGCGGCCACAACGACACAAATGGCGCGAGGAGCCCGCGCGGGCCGCGCCATTCAGGCGGTGCAAAGGCGATATGGAATGGAATACGCACCGCATTCCAGCCAAAAATCGGAGCAAAACCGTCAGCCGGTCGCGGCGTCTCATCCGCAAGCGAAATCCAATCGCTCGGAACGTTTTCGGCTCCGAAGCGTGATGCTTTGATCAAAGCAAAGCCGCTTTCGGCGAGCCCGCGCCAACCAGCATCTGCTATTATCTCGTTGAGAGCGGCAAACGCGGGAAAGACCCAATAGGACAGATTGACTACCGGACCATCGCTTCGATTTTCGGCCGAAAAGCCGACCGCGCCGGGAAGAAGGATTGTCTTTTCGCGATGCTCGATAACCGTGCGGTCTAGGATTGCCTGACCGATCCGCCTTGCGTCCTGTTCATAGGATAGCTCGCTCCAGCGCCCATAAGCCTCTGCGAGAGCCCAGGCGACGAGGAGATCGCCATCCGTTGCATTGTTCATGTCGGCGATAGCGGGTGTCGTCGACGGATCGTAGCGCCAGGCAAGGAGAGCATCGTCTCGGATTGCGAGATTTTCGCGCGTCCATGCCCAGAGCCGATCGAAAGAGGAACGATCATCATGGAAGACGGCGAGAAGCATGCCGTAACCCTGACCTTCGCTGTGGCTGACACCACCATTGGCGTCGTCAATCACGCGTCCGTCCTCCCCAACGAAACGGGTGTGCCATGCTGCGTAAAGATCGGTCCCAAGACCGACATCACCCGTTCCGAGGGCAAGAGCCGGTTCCATCATGGAGCAACTCGCCAACGAAAAAGCGGTAAGGCGAAGCAGGGTGCGACGGTCAAGCATTCCGTCCGCTCCCTTCGCTGGCACGCGTCGCGGAATCGTTGCCATCCGTGCTGCGCCTGACCGCGAATGCCGTCGCCGCGCCGAAGCCGAGGGCTGCCAACAGCAGGAGGCCGGCATGGATGGCGGGATTCATGGAGAGCCAGGCCGCGATGACGAGCCGGATATTGCCGACCGAGAGCGGCTGCGTGGCATACATCGAGCTGACGAAACCGTCGACGGTCTCGACCCGATGGCCTTTGAGAAGCGCGGCACGACCTTCGAGCTGCGTCCATTGGGCCGGCTGTACCAGATGAGCGACTTCGGTCGGCATCGCGGCGCTGCTTGGGGAGGTGACGAGCGTGACCGCGCCGCGCCCTTGGCTCGCCGGCGCCTGGCTCATCACGAGGCTTGTCCGGTCGTCGACCGGGAGTGGCTCACTCTCACCACCGAGACCAACCGACGCGATAGCCTCGGTGCCGCTTACCATCGCGTTCCAGATCCAGCTGGGCTCGTCCTCGACGGTGAAACTCGCCCGCCAGTTTTGGAGGGTCATGTCGCGCGCACGTGCCTCGGCTGTCGATATGAAGCCGATGCCGCCGGTTGTCATATGGTCGAGGTCCTGACCCTCGATAAACGCTGACGCGTCCGACATTCGGGTGGCGTTGGCGGCAAGCTCGGTCAGGACCGCGTCGTCGATCTCAAGATGCTTGCGGACCTCCTGGCGAACTTCGCTGGCACTGGCAAAGATGGTGCCGCCTTCAGCGATGACCTCGTCGACACTCGCGAACTTCGGTGCGGCAAGTTCGGCGGCAGAAAGCGCGAGCCGCATATAAAAGGTACCGGCGGCGGAGAGAGAGTTTTCGTCGAAGGAGGTGACCGAAAGACGCACAGGAACCGGCGTGTTCGTGCTTATGCCGGAGTCGGAGAACGAGGCCGCTAGATTTGGTAAGGTCGCCATGCGGGCGAGGCGCGGAATCGTGATGGTCGAGGTTTCCAGGAGCAGGAAACGCGGATCGCCGCGCATCTGGAGACTCGGCGCACACTTCCGGTCCGCCGGTCGGGCGACGACCCCCTCAAACTCGACGTGGTTTTCACCGGCACGGAAGGCGGTCAGTGGAATGCTCAGGGAACGGGCAGTCATCGTATCGCCGTCGCTGCGCCCGAGCGGCAGGATCGCGGCCGACTTTCCGTTGACGAGGACGCGGAATTCGCTGTTGCCCGAAAGGCCCGCCGCGTATCCGAGATCGAGCTTCAGCTCCGCCGAGGCGTAGTCTGAAATCACCGCATCGGCTGGCAGGCCCAGCCTGAAGCCGCCGCGAAAGAGGCGGCCGGAAAATTCGCTGCTCGAAAGCCCGAGATCGCGGAAGGTGACCGTACGGTCGTCGAAGGCTGGGCGACGCGAAGAGGCCATACGCACCGAGCGCTCGACCGGGGAGAGCTTGTCGAAGAGCCGGGCGAGCCTTTTGCGATCACGCGGATCGACCACGAGCGTAGCCGCGCCGCCCTCCGAAAACTGGAGTTCTTCCAGCGCGGGGTCGATGCCCTTACGGTCGTGGATCATCGCGGAAACCTGCGCTGCGGTGCCGAAGTAAACGTCGAGACCGGCAGGCTGTCTGTCCTCCGCGGCTTCTTTTCCTGTTTCAGCCGGAACGGCACGGTGCGGCACGGCCTTGAATTCAAGCCTTGCCGAAGGAGCACCGGAGGAGCGGGCCAAGCGGGCGGCGGTCTCCAGCATCGTCTCGACGGCCTCTGGCTGCGTCGTGTTGCCATGGACCTTCAGAACCAGCGTTCCCCGATGATCGAGCGGGAGAAGTGGCAGCTGCGAGAGTGTGGGTCTCTCCTCAGCTGCAAACTGGAAGCCGGATGTGGTGTTGTCGATCCGCGTCCACAATTCGTACGTGCTGCCGATCGAACAGTCGACGCGGTGGCGGTGCTCGACCTTGATCTCGACGTGGTTCCAGCCGCTGCGCAAGGCTTTTGGCGAAAGCGCAATCCGGCGTGGCGGCTTGCGTTCTCCGCCGATGGAGAAGCGGTTGATTGGCTCGCCATTGAGGAAAATCGTCATCCGCGATGCTTCGGGCATCACCGACACGTCGGTTTCATAGCCAAGTTGAAAGACGCCGCCGGCGCGCGCCTCGTTCGCGCCGACGAACACGTCGAAGCCGAGTCGGGCAGTCTCGCCTTGCAGGTAGAAGTCCTCTGGCGTGGCCGGCAGCGGGCGGAGTGCGCCGAACACGTGGGTTTCGCGAAGTCCCCCATCGGCAGACGGCATCGGCGTTGGCGGCATTGGCTGCGCTTCGGCGTCACCAAAGGCAAGAAGGGCGCTCGCCGATAGGATGGAGAGAACGCAGCCGTTCAACAGGTGTTTGCGTATCATCAATCAGCCTGCCTTCACGTTCTGCGTTACCGGCGCAGCGCCATGAACCGCACTGTCGTTTGCCGGCGTGAAGCCACTCGTACGCCCAGGCTTGCGGCTGAGCGAGCCGAGCGCGCGCACGCTGTTGGAGACGCTCCAGCTGATGACGTTGACGCTGCCGCCGACGATGCCCATTGCCTTCCGGCGGTGTTCGCGAGCCGTAGAAAGCGCCGCGGCGTCGGCATACATAAGGTCCGCGACGAGCCGCATCTGCGAGGGCGCAAGAGCGCTGAATTCGAGTCCGAGCGAGATGCCGCGCGCATCGGGAATCCGCCGACGCAATAGCACGGCGAGACCGGCCTCGGCGCTGCCTTCGAAAGTGAGTGTACCGCGCACGGTGCCTTCTGCCAGGGTTGTGATGTCGAAGCCGATCGGGCGCACGCGCACGCCGCTGGAAGAGACGTCCTCGATGACGACGTTCATTGCCTGCTCACCAAGGCTAAGTTCGCCGTTGCGCGAAACGTCCAGCCGCTGATTGCGCCGCCGCTCGGCCCGCTCGCTGACGACGCCGAGGGCAAGGCCCGCGACCACCAGATTAAAGAGGTTCCAGGTTCCGACCACGGCAAGAAGATCGCGGGAGCTTGGCTCCACGTACCAACGCCAGCCGCACCAGATCGCGCCGGCCAGAATTGCAGCGAAGATAACGAAATAGGGCTTTGCGAGTCCTGACAGACGGTCGCTCTCGGTGGTGACACCCTTGGCGGTCACCTTGAAGGTGGGGGACTTCGGTGCGCGCAGGACGGCCGCGATCGCCCGGACGAGATAGACCGACTGGACGTATTCGTAGAGTTCGGAAATCCACGGCCAGCGCACGTCGCCATAAAGGTAATTCTGCAACATCGCGTTCGCGAGCATGTAGAGGGCGGTATAGGCGAAGAACTCTTGCAAGCTCGCCTGATAGATCTCTAGGTTAAAGAAGATGTAGAGGAGCGGCGCCAGCATGAAGGTCAGCCGCGCAATCGGGAACAGCCAGAAGATGCCGGACGAGAGATAGCAGATACGCTGCGCCCAGCTAAGACCACGCGCAAACAGCGGATTGCGCAGCATCATGATCTGCAACATGCCTTGGCACCAGCGCGAACGCTGGCCGATGAAGCCCTCGAACGTTTCCGGCTGCAGGCCGGCGATCAGCGGCCTGTCGACATAGCGGCTCGTCCAGCCCTTGGCATGAAGCGTGAGCGCAGTCTCGCAGTCCTCGGTGATCGTGACGCCGGAAAAGCCATTCACCGACTCCAGGGCGCGCCGCCGCAGCAGGGCAGCCGAACCACAGAAATAGGCAGCGCCCCAGGAGTCGAGCCCGCGCTGGACCACGCCGTAGAACATCTCGTTCTCCGATGGCATCCGCTTGAACAGAGACAGGTTCTTCTCGATCGGATCGGGGTTCAGGAAGAAGTGAGGGGTCTGGACGAGGAACAGCTTCTCGTCTTCGGCGAAATGGCCCACCGTCTCTGTGAGGAAGTTGCGGGCAGGCGCATGGTCGGCGTCGAAAACGGCGACGAGCTCGCCGCGCGTCCGCGGCAGTGCCGCGTTGAGATTGCCCGCCTTCGCCGAGCAATTTACCGGACGCGTCATGTAGATGGCGCCCATCTCGTTGCAGAGGGTCTGGAGCGCGTCGCGGCGCTGGCGGACAAGGCGGGCATCGAGTGGATCGGCTGCATTCAGCTTTGCGTCCGTGCCGCCGTCGTCGAGGAGATAGACGTTGAGGCGGTCGCGCGGATAGTCCATCGCGAGGGCCGCGGCGATGGTGACCGTCAGAAGCTCGGTGCTTTCGTCATAGGTCGGGATGAAGACGTCGACGGTCGGCTTCTCCTCGCCTTCCGGTTCCGGCGATGCCATGCCCTGCCGCGAGCCGAGGGGCTTCAGAACGACGAATAGGCTCGTCAGAAGCACGAGAATGGCGAACATCTCGACGCCGTAGAGCAGGATGGCTGGTATGAAGTTGGCGAGCTCGTCCGCAGGGGGAAGCGTCTCAGTCGTCCGCCAGAAGGCGTAGCGGCCGATGACGCCGACCGCGAGCGCCATGAAGAGGATGCGCCGGGTCGGGCTGCGTTTTCCCGTCTGCCAGAGGACGAGCATGGCAGCGACGAGCGTGACGGCGAGGATCGTCTGGCCAGTCGTTCCAACCGGCTGAAGTATTGCGAGAGCGAAGACGGAAGCCGACAACAACCAGACCGCTATCATTGCTGCGCGAATGATCATGCTCTCCCCCTTCGTTCAGCCGTCCGGGCGACGAGCCAGGACATGAATGAGGAGAAATCTTTGTGCCAGCTTTGGTTAACAAGGCTGGAATATCCGGAACAATTTGAGTATTTATGGAAAGGTTTGAGTCACAGCGTTAAGCAAAACCGAAAAATACATGCAGTTGTTATAGTCATACGACAATGGTTTGAGGCTTGGGCTTTCATCGCTTGTGGCGTGATGCCTTCCGGCCGCAATGGTCGCATTCGATGCGATCGTGTAGGTGCTTCAACCGGCGATGCTGGCGGTTTGGTTTGAGCAACCCTTTAGCTTTCAGCTGCCGTATAGCGTCGATCTAGGCGGGGATTTTGTCCGTTGTGATCGAAGATGGCCGCTCATACTTCGCGCAGCCGACGGACTTTGAATGGAAATGCTTGGCGGCTTCGGCTGCAGTTGCTCGAGAGGGATCAGCCTGATTCATCGCCACCGGGTTTCCTACCGATATCTCCCTGAGAACAGGTCGCCGATGGCGCGGCGCATGAGATAGGTGATCTTGCGGCGGGCGAGATGATGGGGGCGGTCGTGGATCATGTGACAGCGCTGGCAGAGGGCGGCGAGATTGGCCGGCTCGTTGTTGGCGACGTCATGATCGAGATGAGCGCAGGCGAGGGAGACCCTGGTGAACGATGCCGCGAATTCCGCCGGCAGGCTTTCCGGCGCGGGCAGATTGGTGCGCAGCTTGCGGCCTTTGCCGTCGCGCCAAGTCGCCGCTTCTTCGTCGTACCAGCGCCCATCGCCCAGATGGCAGACGGTCGCGCCATGGGGCCGGGCGCAGTGCTCGCAGCGGCCCTTGGCGCGGCGAAAGCGGATGGAGCGCGAGAGCTCGGCCCAGTCGATCGGATAGAAGCCGCGAAGATCAGGCTTGATCGGCATCGACCGCCTCCCGCTTCGCACCGGTTTCCTGCCCAGCTTCGAAAGACCCGGCTGATTTCGTCGCGGGCTCGCCCGGATCACCCTCCGCCGGCACACTCGTCCCTTTATACTTGTCGCGCGCGCGTGTGATGGTGAGCCGCGAAACGCCGTAGTCCCGCGCAAGCCGCGATATCGAAAAACCGTCGGCGAGCTTGGCCACCACCGCCTGCCGCTGATTTTCCGTCAGCCGCGGCGGGCGGCCGAGCGTCTTGCCCTGCGCCTTCGCCCGCTCGAGCCCGGCCTGGGTGCGCTCGATGAGAAGATCGCGCTCGAACTCGGCAACGGCATTGATGACCCCCATGGTCATCCGCCCCGCCGGGCTGGTCAGATCAACGCCGCCGAGCGCGAGGCAATGCACCCGGATGCCGAGCTCGGCGAGTTCGTCCACGGTCTTGCGCACATCCATCGCATTGCGCCCGAGCCGGTCGAGCTTGGTGACGACGAGAACATCGCCTTCCTCCAGCCGGTCGACCAACCGCGAAAACCCCGGCCGCTCGGATGCCGCCACCGAGCCCGACACCGTCTCCTCGATCACCCGCCGCGGCTGAACCTGAAACCCCGCCGCCCGGATCTCCCCCAACTGGTTCTCCGTCGTCTGCTCGACGGTGGACACACGGGCATAGGCAAAGACACGGGACATGCGCGGGACAACGGACGAGAGAGATGTAAAACCGATCGAAAACGCCCTCAGACTTATCGAGCATGCCCGAAACAGGATCAAGCTGGATTATGAGTGTTTTCCACAGATGTGCGCATAATCGGTCAAATATGCGCTGGATGAGAATCATAGATCGGGTTGATATATAATTCTCTTCCCGTTTTCCGTATGAAGCCTTATATTCGTAAACTACCCGATTTCCTAATAGATACCAGGAATCATTTTTATGCTCGATCGACATATCGTGCCTGTGGCAAAAAATGGGCGGATGAATCTCCCCTCGGCCCTTAGATCCAAGCTGGACCTAGATGGCGGCGGAAAGATCGTGTTCATCGAGAAGGAGAATGGCGAGGTCGAGGTGACCACGCTGCGGCGCTCCCTCAAGCGAGCGCAGGACCTTGTTCGTCAATCCATTCCCGCTGATGTCGACCTGGTGAGTGATCTGATCGAGGAACGGCGCGCAGAAGCATTGCGCGAAGCGGAAGGTGGAAAATGACCGGCATGGTCCTCGACACCTCCGCAATCATGGCCTTCCTTCGGGACGAGGTCGGAGCTGACAAAGTCGCGTCGATGCTCGAGGACCGCGCGATCATCTCAACCGTCAATGTTCAGGAACTGCTCGCAAGTCTAGCATCGAAGGGCATGGCGCCGGAAGATGCCCGTCTTGCTGTCCGCTCTCTCAATCTCGAAGGACGCGATCTAACCTGGGAACTCGCCGAGCGGGCAGCCGAACTGGTCGAGTGGACGAAGGCCTTCGGCCTCAGCCTCGGCGATCGTAGCTGTCTCGCCCTTGCGCGGATGCTCGATATGCCGGCGGTCACAGCTGATCGTGTCTGGTCAAACGTCGCAGAGACCATCGGCGTCGAAGTGATCGTGATCCGCTAGATCGTCTTATCCACGGCCGCTCACGATCCGTTGGAGACGTTCACAGGGCGCGGTACGAACGGCCGCTTAGAGCCCATCCACGACAATCGCGCGAGCTACAGCACATGGCGTCAAGGGCGCAGACCGGACCTTCGCCGCTTGCTTAACGAACGTCCGGTCTGCGCCTCCTCGGCGGGGCATCAGCAGGCGGGGTCACCCCGACAAAGTCCTGGCCTACGCCTTCCGTCCGGAGTTTCCCCCGGATCAGATCCTTACCCTCGGATGAAGTGGAGCCGGTCAAACCCCCCGCGCCACGCGGCGACATCCGGTGCCAGCGTTTCGGGCTGCGATGATCGCAGGGCCCGGGCGATGAAGTTTGCCAGCTGCGCCATGTCATGGTCCGTCATGCCCCAGCGGCAGAGCTCTGGCGTGCCCAGGCGCAGGCCATTAAGGTCTCCGTCGACGGGCGCGATCGGCAGGCCGATGCCACAGGCAAGGAGGTTGGCTTTGCGCAGGTGTTTCGACGCGGCTTGCCCGCCCCCGAAGGCCGCGGCCTCGAGCGCAAACTGGTGCGAGCCGGTGTAGCCCTGCGAGGTTGCGAAGACCGGCATGCCCTCGGCCGCGAGAGCCTCGGCCAATGCCCGGGAGGTCGAGACCATCGCCTCGGCATAGGCGACACCGAACTCCCGCCAGTCCAGCAGCCCGATCGCGAGCGCGGCGGATTTCGCGACGTCGAAGTTCGCGGTCAGCCCGGGGAAGGCGATCTGCTCGAGCCGCTGCGCCAAGTCATCGTCGTTGGTCACGATGAGGCCGCCTGCCGGACCACCGAGGCTCTTGTAGGTGCTCATGGTCATCAAGTGGGCGCCCTCAGCCAGCGGGTCCGCGAAGACGCCGCCCGCGATCATGCCGCATTGGTGGGCGGCGTCGAACAGGACCTTCGCGCCGACCTCGTCCGCGATGGCGCGGATCTCGCGGATCGGATGCGGGAAGAGGTTCAGGCTCATCCCGATGGTGATGAGCTTGGGCCGGACCTCAAGGGCAAGGTCGCGCAGCCGGTCGAGGTCGACGGTGTAGCCGTCGGCATTCACCGGCGCGGCATGCGTCTTGAGGTGGTAAAGGCCGGCGCAGCCGGCGCCGTGATGCGTCACGTGCCCGCCGATGCTGGCCGGCGGCGCGATAATCGCATTGCCCGGCGCGCAGGTGGCCATGAAGGCGTAGAGGTTGGCGAGCGCACCGGAGGCCACACGGATCTCGGCGTGCCGGGCGTGGAAGATCTCGGCCGCGAGCTGTGCGGCGATCACCTCGATTTCCTCGATCGCCTCGAGCCCCATCTCGTACTTGTCTCCGGGGTAACCGAGCGATGGTCGCGATCCGAGCCCACTGGCGAGGATCGCCTCGGCCCGGGGGTTCATGACGTTGGTCGCGGGATTGAGGTTGAAGCATTCGCGCTCGTGGATGGCGCGGTTGCGTTCTGCGAGCGCAACGACACGCGCTTCGAGCCGATCCGACGGGGCGCGCCCGGTCTCTGCACTGATCTCGGCAATGCGGTTGGCAACGGTTTCGGGCAGCCAGGGGCGAAGGTCTTGAATGGTCATCTGAGGTCTCCAATCCGGTTGACGCAATCCTCGGCAGATCCCGGCTTTCCGGCAACGCAGATTTCAGGAATAATAGGCTTAGAAAAAATGAGCATGATATGTCTGTTGCGCCGCCCTTTCCCCGCCTCCCGTCGCTCAATGCCCTGAGGGCCTTCGAGGCGTCCGCCAGGCTCGGTGGCTTCGCCCTCGCCGCTGAGGAACTGCGGGTCACGCCCGGCGCCGTGGCGGCGCAGATCAAAAACCTCGAGAGCGAGGTCGGAGCCCCGCTCTTCAAGCGGAATGCCCAGGGCGTGCAGCTGACCGAGATCGGGGCGCGGGCGCTGCCGGGCTTCGTCGAGGCATTCGACCGACTGGGGGAGGCCGTGCAGGCGCTGCGGCAGGACGCGGCGCCGAAGCGCATTCACATTGCCACCCTGCCGGCGCTCGCGCAGCTGTGGCTGGCGCCACGCCTCCCTGCCCTGCGCACGGCGATGCCGGGTGTCGAGCTCTCCGTCACCGCCGTCGAAACGCCACCGAACCTGAAGCGCGTCCCCTTCGACATTTCCCTGTTCTACGTCGATGATCGTCGTGACATGAGCGGACGCATCACCGACGACGAGATCCTTCCGGTATGCGCCCCCGACCTGGCCCCGATGATGCGGACGCCCGATGATCTGCGGACGATGACCTGCCTGACAGACGCCATATGGGCCGACGACTGGACAACGTGGGCGGCCTCGGCGCTGTCCGGGCAGGCCTTCGCCCCTCGCGGACCGGTCTTTTCTCTCTACGCGGTCGCTGTCGAGGAGGCGCTGAACGGCGCGGGTGTCCTGATTGCGCGGCGGGCGCTGGTGGCCAGGCACCTCGAGGCCGGGACCCTTGTCGCCCCGCTCGGGGCAGGCGTCAGGGCCCCCGAGGCGATCAGCGCCTGGGCCTTGCCGGGCCTGGATTTGACCCGCCACCGGGAGCTGCTGAAAACGCTGCGCGATCTGCGTTGAACGGAAGTGGGCCAGGCGAGTAAGAAGCGGTCAATCGTTTGGCCGGCTTGGAATGTCGGCTATGAGCCTTTCGGGCGGCTATTACCTCGAGTGCGAATGTCAGGATCGTCCCGCATAGCTGCCGTTGTCTAACAGTCTCGCGGATGACCGCAATCCATCTGTGGACGCCCCCTCGGACGCAAGCGGTTTTTGTTGGGTTGGCACGATGTCGGATGCTGCCATCTGTCCGGCCTCTTGATGCAGCCATTCGGCTGCGGGCCCGTATGGGAGTTCGCG